>CALEJD010000001.1 GCA_937898195.1 uncultured Clostridia bacterium
CGGTGAAAAAAATATAGCTAAATCAGCTTTGATAGAAAAATATAATTACAACAGTGCTACTATCGATAAAATCCTGTCTGACAGTGAAAATACAAAGAAGATTCTTTCTTCGGTTGTAAAGTCATCAAGGCCCAGAGCTGTTGAATCCTATAATGTCACAGCCAGATTTAACAATGTTTCTCTCGCTTGTCTGACACATTTTGCAAGGCACAGAATGCAAAGCATCTGCATTCCCGATCTCATCAAGACAGACAGGTACTCATATGTAATTCCCGATACAGTTAAGGCAGATGATAGCAATCTCAGAATATATCTTTCCTGCTTTGAAAAAATGCAAACTCTTTTTGAAACTTTGAGACAAAAGGAATATTCCGATAATGTGCTCGTTTACTGTGTACTCAGCGGTAACACACTTGACATCGTTTCATGTATGAACGGCAGAGAACTCATGCTCTTTATGAGACTGCGTACATGCACGAGAGCACAGTGGGAAATCCGTGATTTCGCAATTGAAATGCTTCGTCAGCTTCGTGAAGCTTCACCTGCTATTTTCAACAAGTACGGTCCGAGCTGTTTCGTTTCATCCTGTCCCGAGGGGGCAATGTCCTGCGGCAGAGCTGCAGAAATTAAAGAATATTTCAAGAACTTATGATATAATCTGAAAGGAAAATCCTTATGAAAGACAGTGTAAAGCAGGAAAATGCAAAGATGCTCTATAAGGCGATACTCACTCTTAAAAATGAAGAAGAATGTGCAGGCTTTTTCAAGGACCTGTGTACAGATACCGAAATCTATTCAATGGCACAGCGTTTTATGGTTGCAAAAATGGTTGCTTCGGGCAAGAAGTACGATGAAATCGAGGAAGCAACGGGAGCATCACCTGCAACAATCAGCCGTGTAAAGAGATATATGGAAAACTATAAACAGTACGATATTTTCACAAGGCTGGATAAGTAATGAGTTATGCTTCATTGGCTTCAGTTTATGATAAGCTGACTGAAAATGTCGAATATGAAAAAAGAGCAGAGTATATCAATTCTCTGCTTGTAAAAAACGGTGCAGACAGGGGAGTGCTCCTTGACCTTGCATGCGGAACGGGAACACTTTCCGCAGAGCTTGCAAAATACGGCTATGATATGATTCTTTGTGATCTGTCAGCCGAAATGCTCGCATTCGCAAGGGAAAGACTGCCTGACGCCCTGATTCTGTGTCAGAGCATGACGGAGCTTGACCTGTACGGCACAATCAACCATGCAGTATGCTCACTCGACAGCATAAATCATCTGCTCAGGCCCTGTGATGTAAAAGCGGCTTTTTCTTCCGTTTCACTTTTTATGGAGCAGGGGGGAGTGTTTGTTTTTGATGTCAATACTCCTTATAAACATGAAAATGTGCTCGGCAACAACTCCTTTGTGTCCGAAAAAGACAATGTTTTCTGCGTATGGCAGAATTCATATAAGAAAAAAAGCAAAACGGTTGATATAAATATCGACATTTTTATTGAAGAAGAAAACAAATATGAAAGACTGCGTGAAAGTTTTTCAGAAAGAGCATACTCACCTGATGACATAAAAAAATGGCTTTCCGAAACAGGTTTTGAATTAACGGGAGTATATGATGATATGACTCAGAACGAACCGACCGATACAAGCGAAAGAGTATATTTCACGGCAGTAAAAAAATAACGAGGTAAAAAAATGGGTAAACTTGTAAGATGTATTTCAGAAGACGGCACACTCTATGTTTTAGCCGTTAATTCAACTGAAATGGTTCAAGAAATGCAGAATATCCACCAGACATCAAAAGTGTGTTCTGCAGCCCTTGGCAGACTTATAACAGCCGCCGGTATGATGGGTGTGCTTCTCAAAGGTGACAAAGACACTCTCACCATTAAAATGAACGGAAGTGGCCCTGCATCCCCTGTTGTTGCAGTTGCAAACTCAAAAGGTCAGGTTAAAGGGTATATCGGCGACAGAAATGTTCAGTTGCCATTAAACTCAAAAGGTAAACTTGATGTTTCAGGCGCTATCGGTAAAGACGGATTCTTAACTGTTATAAAAGACTTAGGACTCAAAGAGCCATATTGTGCACAAATCCCAGTAGTTTCAGGTGAAATTGCAGAAGATATTACTGCATATTATTTCACAAGTGAACAGACACCAACTGTTTGCGCTCTCGGCGTGCTTGTTGACCCTGAAACTGAAAATGTGCTTTTAGCAGGTGGATTTTTAATTCAGTTGCTCCCAACAGCGGACGAAAATACAATTTCACTTGTTGAAAAAGGATTAGAAGGTATTAAGCCTGTTACAACAATGCTTGCTGAAGGACTCACCCCTGAACAAATTTGTGAAAAGGTTTTACCTGAATTCAATATGCAATTCCTTGACAGTCAAGAGATTTCATATAAATGTGATTGCAGTGTAGAAAGAGTCACAAAGGCTCTTATCGGTGCTGGTGAAGACGGACTTCGCGAAATGGCAGAAGACGAAAATACAGAGGTTGTTTGTCATTTCTGTAATACAAAATATAATTTTTCAAGAGAAAAGATTTTAAAACTTTTGAAAGAAGCAACAAAAAAAAGTTAAATTTGCATAATAATTTAGCATAAAAAAAAGAACCATCGAAAAATCGATGGTTCATTTTTTTATAGTTTAAAATTAGTCAGCAACTGGAGCTGAAACTGGGCAGCTATCTGCACAAGCGCCACAATCGATGCATGTATCAGCGTCGATTACATAGATGCCGTCTCCTTCAGAAATAGCTTCAACTGGGCAATCAGCTGCGCAAGCGCCGCATGAAATGCAATCATCAGTAATTTTGTATGCCATGTGTATGTACCTCCCTTTATTATTTATGTTTACATTGTAACATATAATTTTTAAAAATCAAGTACTAAATTATTCTATTCCTTTAAGCGCTTCTAATTCTTCTTTTGAAACATTGATTCTTGCATCTTTAAGGATTTTTACCTGATGTCTGTGAATAACGAGTGGTGCTGCATCAGGACGACGGTCTAACGTCACTTTGAGCATTCCAGTAATCAAATTGTTTTCAATTACCTTGCCTTTTCCGTCAGGTGTATCAACGATTGCGCCAACCTTTGGTGTTACTCTTAAAAGGTGCTCATAAGTATCCTGCTCATATTTAAGACAACACATAAGTCTGCCACAAGTACCACTGATTTTTGTTGGGTTAAGTGACAAGCCTTGTTCTTTTGCCATTTTAATTGAAACAGGTTGAAAGTCATTTAAGAAAGTGTTACAGCAGAACGGTCTGCCACAAATGCCAAAGCCACCAACCATACGGGATTCATCACGAACACCAATCTGACGAAGCTCAATTCTTGTTCTGAAGGCTGATGCTAAATCCTTTACAAGTTCACGGAAATCCACTCTGCCGTCAGCTGTGAAATAGAAAAGCAATTTGCTTCTGTCAAAAGTATATTCAACATCAACCAAATTCATTTCTAACCCGTGTGCCTCAATTTTGCCTTCACAGATTTTAAATGCTTCTTTCTCTTTTTCTTTATTCTCTGCGAGAGTTTTCACATCTTCTTCTGTTGCTGCACGGATAACCTTTTTAAGTGGTTTGGTAATATCATCTTCATTTGTTTTGTGATTTGCCTTTGCAACGAGTCCACATTCCATTCCACGAACTGTTTCAACTATGGCATAATCACCTTTTTCGAATTTTTTACCATCGGCATCAAAATCATAGATTTTGCCACCGTCTTTAAATCTGATTCCAACAGTTTCAATCATAAATTTTCTCCTATATTAAATCTATCTTCCGATAGCCTCTTTAAATTCATAACACATTCTCACAAGCAAAAGATTGTTATTGCAGTTTCTGTCAATAGACTCAATCAACTTGTCACAGACAGACACAAGTTGCAACAAACTTTTTGATGTGAGAGCCATACACAAAGCATTCACCTGTTCAGGAAAATGCATTTCTCTTGTGTAGCCACTCTTTTTAACAAGAGCGTCACGAAACACTTCTGAAAGAAGCATTATAACTGATTTTGCAAACTGATTATTCTTTTGAAAAACTGCAGTTGCTTCCATAAGTTTCAATTCATTAACGCTTAATAGTGCATCAACAAAACTCTTAACTGCATTTTCTTCTTTTTCACTTATTTTAACTTCGTCACTTAAAATTGAATAAGTCTGCACACGGGACAAAACAGTTTCAAGCATTGTACTTCTTGATGTTGTCACAATTATGAAGAACACATAAGTTGGTGGTTCTTCAAGAATTTTGAGTAGTGCATTTTGTGCTTGCTCATTCATATTCTGTCCGTTTTTAAGAATATATATTTTCTTATCGCTCTCGTTTGGAACAATAAAAGCATTACTACGGATTTCACGGACAGCATCAACAGTAAAATTCCTGCTTTTACCCTTAACACCATCAGTTTCAAAAATATCGGGGTGACCATCCTTTTCTGCTTTTAAACAATCGGCACATTTAAGGCAAGGTTTATTCTCCCCGCGACATACAAGGCAATTTGCAATATAGTGAGCAAAGTCGACACCGTCCTGCTCGTTTTCACATTCCACCAATACACCGTGTGGAAAGTTGCCCTGACTCACAGACTGCGCAACTGTTTCATAAAGCTTATTCACTTTTTCCATTTTAGAATCTGTCATATCTTATAAAACTGCTCCACATCAAGAACGAAAATTGTTGCTCCACCAACGGTCACTTCAACGGGCATTGAAGAAAGCATTGATTCACCGATATATGTAGTGTTAACAGGGGTGATTTGTTTGCGTTGTTTACTGTATTCACCAATAATGTTAATCACTTCATCAACCTTGTTATTCTCAACACCCAAGAGAAGAGTAACATTCCCTGCTCTTAAAAATCCACCTGTTGTGGAAAGTCGTGTTGCTGAATAACCCGCTTTCGTAACACCATTCATTACGGCATTAGCATCATCATTATTGATAATAGCAACGATAAGTTTCAAACTAATCACTCCTTTTGCAAAGTAAAGCTTTGCATAATAATGAAGTAAATCTTTACAGATTTATGAAGTATCTTATTGATATGAAGTAGCTTACGCTATGAAGTACGCCTAACGGCGTATAAGTTTCATTTACTTTACTTCATATTTGCAAAAGCAAATACTTCATAATTGAAAATTACTTCATATTGCATCGCAATACTTCATTTTGTATTTTCACTGTAATAATTGAGCCAAAGCAATCATTACAGGCATTGTTAAAATTGAAAGCACACTGACAAAAGATGTGACCTTTGAAGCGAGTGCTGTATCTCTGTCAAATTTTGCTGCAAACATAACTGTATTGCTTGCTGTTGGTGCAGATGCGCTGAGCACACAAGCAACCAACAAAGTGCCACCAAAACCAAAAAGCTTTAATACGCTGATTGTGATAAGTGGCATCAAAATAATTTTTAATGCAGCCGAGCCGAAAATTCTTTTATCAGAAAACAAAGTTTTCCAATCTGCTGATGCTAAATATGTTCCGAACATAACCATTGCAAGTGGTGTGTTAAGGTCTGCAAGGTATGAAACAGGTTGATAAATAACATCGGGTAATTTTATCTGCAAAAGGAAAAGTGGAAGTCCTAAACAAACGCCGATAACACCAGGGTTAATGATGAGTTTTTTAAGGTTGAATCCACCTTTTTCTTCTTTCTTCTGCATTACGCTCACACCGTGAGTAAATGAAAGAATATTGAATGGGACGAGAATTACTGAGCAATAGAACACGCCCTCGTCGCCCAAAACCGCTTGTGCCAAAGGCAACGCCATATAGCCCACATTGCCATAGCAAGAAGCATATTTAAAAATACAGGCTGTGTCCTTATCACCTTTATTAAAGAAGAGTTTTGCAAAGACAATTCCTAAAACGTGGAAGAATATGCCACCTAAAAGTGCAAAAAGCAAGCCTTTTAAAGCGTCCTTATTGTAATCCATTCCCACAAATGAACGGATAATAATTGCAGGGGCTACAATATAGAACAACAAATCAGTTGTCATTCTTGATGCCTTTTCTGTGTAAACACCGATTTTGTGACACACAAAGCCCACCATTGCAATTAAAAAGAGTATGACAACCTGTGTAAAGGATGTCAGAACATTATTTAAAAATAACTGCATAGAACATTACTCCGAAAGGAAATTATCATCTGTTTCCATAATGTCAGGTTCACTCTTATTTTCTTCACCGAGAAGCTCTAAAGCATCATTTTCTTTTGCATATTTCATAGCATTGATAATATAAGCAAATGCAAAAATTGCAAATCCCAAATCGCAAAGACTGAATGGATATTCATCAGGAAGTGCTTTACCATTAGCAGTGAGCACCATTAAAAGTCTTGGCAAATTTGTAACTGTGCAGAAGAAAATGCTTACAAAACCTGACGCAAAAACTGTTCTCATTGCTTTGCTGTTAGCGAGTCCTGATGAAATTCTTGCAAAGTTAAGAAGAAAAATCATCATAAATGCAAGCATAAAGAGTTCGAGCATTAAATCAGAAACATTCACATAAGCTATTTTTCTCACAAATCTTAACACTATTCTGCTCATTGCCCAGAAAAGTGGTGTGATTGCCATAAATTTATATTGCGAATATGTTGTTCTTCCGTCAATATATGAAATACCGAAAATGAGCATATATATTGCAGCAAAAACGCCCAACACAGTTTCAATCAATAATGGTGCTTGACCTTGGTCCATTGTTCCCATAAATGAAAGCCCTGCTGCTGTGAAGCCTTTTGCGTTGAGAATGAATGTTGAAAGTGATGAAACAACATCTAAAACAATACCCACTGCAAACACAACCGAGCCAACTGCCATAAGCATATCTTTTCTGAATGGTGACTTTGATGCAGGCACATTCTTTGCAAGTGTTGTGAGAATATATGGCACAACTACTGCAAGACCACAAAGTGCATACATAACATAAACTGACCAGTCTTTTACTCTATAGAATCCTGTGTCACCCTCAATAATATTAAGAAGTTGGTACAT
Source organism: uncultured Clostridia bacterium (assembly GCA_937898195.1). Lineage (GTDB taxonomy): Bacteria > Bacillota > Clostridia > Oscillospirales > Acutalibacteraceae > Fimenecus. The sequence goes on from CALEJD010000001.1 coordinate 7,007, forward strand.
TCTGAAAACTACTCCAACTGCCATAAGTCCAAAAACGACATAGAGAGATACCAACGGATTTATTTTCTCATATTTTCCTGTTATTTTCATTATTTTTCTTACCTTTCCTCAATTGGAATGTATTCTTTTTGAATTCCATCTGTTCTGAGAATTCTATCTTCCATCGGCACATAGGCACGTGGAATTGTTACATTCTTATAAGCAGGACGAATAATTCTGCCACCTGTTGTAAGCTCTTCAATTCTGTGAGCTGACCAACCAGCCATTCTTGCTGTCATAAAGAGTGGGGTGAAAAGGTCTTGCGGAATACCGAGCATATCATAAACAAGTCCTGAATAAAGGTCCACATTAGCGCAGATTTTCTTTTTATTGCCACGACCTGCAAAAAGTTCAGGTGTAAGTGTTTCAACAAGGTTCAAAAGCCTGAATTCGTCTTCTCTGCCGTGGATTTTTGAGAATTTTTCAGCATAGCGACGAAGAATAACTGCTCTTGGGTCAGAAAGAGTATAAACAGCGTGACCCATACCATAAACAAGACCTGAATGGTCATTTGCTTCTTTGCTCATAATCTTTGCAAGATAATCTGCAACCTGACCTTCATTTGTAATATCTGAAATATTTGCTTTCATATTCTCAATCATTGAGTGAACTTTAATATTTGCACCACCGTGACGTGGTCCTTTAAGTGAGCCGATACCCGCTGCGATTGCCGCATAAGTATCTGTGCCACTTGATGTAACGCAACGAGTTGTGAATGTTGAGTTGTTACCACCACCGTGCTCTGCGTGGATAATCATACAGATATCAAGAAGCTTTGCTTCTTCGTCTGTGAATTGTTTGTTTGTACGAATTGAACGAAGAATGCTTTCTGCAGTTCCCAACTCTCTCTTATTCTGGTGGAAATACATACTCTTTTTGTCATAGACACGACGCTTAACCTGATATGCCGCTGTCATAATAACAGGCATTTGTGCTATAAGCTGAATGCACTGACGAAGCACATTTTCAGGTGATGTATCATCAGGATTTGGGTCATATGAATAAAGAGCCAAAACACTTCTAGCTGCCTTATTCATAACATCTGGTGACGGAGCTTTCATAATCATATCTTCGATAAAATCTTCTGGAAGTTCACGACACTCTGCCAACAAATCTGTGAACCAAGCAAGTTGTTCTTTGGTTGGGAGCACGCCAAAAAGAAGAAGCCAGACAACTTCTTCATAACCAAAACGGTTTTCTTTCTCGCAGTTTTCAACAATATCTGTCATATTGATTCCGCGATAAATAAGACGACCATTCTTTGGAACTTTTTCACCGTCATCTATGTAATAACCTTCAACAGCACAAACTCTTGTAAGACCTGCGAGCACACCTGTACCGTCATAGTTACGAAGTCCTCTTTTAACTTCGAAACGATTATAATAATCAGGGTTGATTTGGTAATTTTTACGAAGTTCTTCGCATAAAGTTGAAAGAGCTTCATTGGAGATACTTGAAATATATTCTGACATTAAATTTTACCTCCTTGTAGAAAATTTCGATATGTATCCATAGTAATATAATTATACAGTATATATTTTATAACAAATAAGGAATAAAGTCAACAAAAAGGGAGCGATAAAACAATGAAAAGTTATTCTGTAATCTGCTTTTTTCTGCTACTTGCTATGATTGTTTGTCCGTTGGCATCAGTTGAAAAAGCAAAACAAGTTTTTCTGGGAGAAACAGGGTTTGAATCTGAAGAATTACAAGCAGAAGAATCTGCGTCAAGCGGAACAGTTTCTACCGTTAAAGTTATGAATGCAAACAGCAAAAATATTACTGAATTAAGCCTTGAAGACTATTTACTCGGTGTGGTCGCTGAAGAAATGAGTGCGTCATATCACGAAGAAGCAATTAAGGCACAAATTATTGCAGCCCACACCCTTTTAGAGCATTCAAAGCTGACTAAAAACGAAGCATTGGGCGAAGCAGATATAACCGATAGTCCTGCTACTCATCAAGGATTTTTTACTGTGGACGAGCAAAAGGCAAAATGGGGCGAAAAATATGATGAATATGTAAATAAAATAAAAAAATGTATTGAAGAAGTGAAAGATGTCACCATTCAATACAATGATAAGCCGATTACAGCCGTATTTTATGCCATCAGCAACGGACAGACAGAAAACGCAACTGATGTCTGGGGCGGCAATTACCCTTATTTAGTTTCAGTTTCAAGTGAGGGCGACAAGCTTTCACCGGGATATTTAACGGAAGTATCTTTTTCAAGTGAAGAATTTAAAAAAATCATTACAGAGCAAGGCGCAACGCTCTCTGACAAGCCTGAAAACTGGATTGGTGAAATCAAACGCACGGATACGGGAATGGTGAAAGAAATAACTATCGGTGACAAAACTTTTAAGGGCACGGACATAAGAAAATTCTTTTCACTGAGAAGCAGTACTTTTGAATGTGAATATAAAAATGGCTCTTTTATCTTCAAGGTAAAAGGTTATGGTCACGGTGTAGGAATGAGTCAATATGGCGCAAATTATCTTGCACAAGAAGGCAAAACTTATAAAGAAATTCTTGCGCATTATTACCCAAATACCCAATTAGCATAAAAAAATGGCTCTCACCAATTCTGGTGAGAGCCTGTGTTAGTTAGAATTACTGTTCTACTGGATAAACGCTAACCTTTTTTCTGTCTTTGCCCATTCTTTCGAACTTAACTTTAC
>CALEJD010000002.1 GCA_937898195.1 uncultured Clostridia bacterium
CAGTAGCCGCCATTATGGTCACAGCTGCCAATGACAGAAGCTCCGTAGAAGAGGCGCTGCATTTAGGTATCGTAGACTACCTTGTGAAGCCCTTCACTTTTGACCGTTTCCAGATGGCTCTGGAAAAATACATTTCCCAAACCAATGCGTTCCGGGACTTCGATACGCTGAATCAAAAGAATATCGACCATATCATCGACAATTCCAGAAAGAAAAGTGAGGATCTGTTTCCGAAAGGCATTCAGGAGCGGACACTGCAGCTTATTATGGAATATTTGAACGGCAATAAAAATGAATGGTTTACGGGTGATGATATTGCCGCAAAGGTGGGACTTACGGGTGCAACCGTTCGCCGTTATATGAATTATCTTGCCGAGTCCGGCAGAGTCGTGGGTGAAATGAATTACGAAACCGGCGGCAGACCTTGTATGCGGTATAAGGTGGAGTAAATAAAGTTATAACAATGTAAATACCACTTGAAAAATGGATTTTAAATGTGTATACTACCTTTGTTAATATGACAACATACTGACAACAAAAATCTTGACAGTCCATATTTTACGGATAATCTGAGCACTCCCGATAATATGAGCAAAAATACCCATACAAAATTGTTTAAGTTACAGTTTTCGGGAGCGAGTGGGAATAATCAACGAGCGCTGCCGGTGGCAGATGAAGCGAAGTTGATTATTATGTGAAAATACAGAGCGGTGCGACGCGCTCCAAGCGAGCAAAGCGACAATATTTTCAGTGGGCAAATCATAAATATAATTCAAGACCTTGCATTTCACATGCAAGGTCTTCTTTTTAATACTTTAACACAAAATTAGCCGGTGGGGTGTGGATACCCCATCGGCTTTTAGTGTGAATATTAAGTTTTAATTGTTAGATTTCTCCGAAGACAAGGAACCGTCCCCTGTCTTTGTTCTGTTCTTTAAATGTTATTTTAGGATTTATTTTTATGAAAATTTTTTTTGAAAATAAAAGGAAGTATCATCAATAATATTCCGCTTATCCCTAAAATCACTCCAAATATAATGAAGTTTACATTTGGTTTTAATACAGAAGTGGATTTTTCGGGAGATTGTGGATTGTATTTTATTTCAAACTCATCTCCGATTTTTTTATAATTTACAGACTCGATTAAACCGGTGTATACATTTTCTTCTGCACTGTATTCATATAAAATATCATATATAATATATTTATTTCCGTTTGTTGTCATACGCTCATATACATTAGTAACAGTTGCTTCCGTCTTTATCCAGTTTAATTGTGAAATCTCTTCTTTATATCCCGGAATTCCGATTATAATTGTAACCACGCAACTAAAAGACAGAACAATTCCCACAAAAAAAATAAATCCCGGCATAATATTTTTTACTTGTTTTTTGAATTCTCCAAAATCCGTATATGTCATATAAATTTGTATCGATCCTTTCTTGGCATTATTTATATTAACGCTTCTAATGTTAAAATACAGTATATTTATACTGTATTATTTGCTTGTATTTCACTAAATTTAGCGAAGAGCGATTTTACTAAAAAAGAAAACACAATGGGACGGTTCTTCTGTGTCGTCCCAAAACACAAGGAGACGGTTCTTTTGTGTCGTCCCTTTGTGTCGTCCCTTGTGACTTTTTTCATCTAACCTTGATTCAAATATATCACTAATTTTGTATAAAGTCAATAAAAAGGAAACGTCCCCTAATGTTCTTGTTTTTGATTATATTTTGTGCTATTATTGGCATATAAAGGAGTTGGGTTTATGAAAAAGAAGATTATAATTATTGCTTTGGCGCTTATTTTGGTTGGTGGAATTATTGCATCTGCTATTTTAATTCCAAAAATGGAATATGCAAAAGATTCGGGTGATACTGAAGAATTATTCAGACAGAATGTTGCTTCGGTAGGTTATGAAAACACTATTGAAACTGCTATTCCACAAACTGAGCTTTACGATATTATAAAAGCTCACTTTGACTCCTCTCTTGCTGACGGCAAGACAGAGAAAAAAGCAATTATTATAGGTTATGATGGTTGTCGTGCTGATGTACTTAAAGAAATGCGAGATGAAAAGAGTGCCATTTCTTCAATGCTCCACGATGGCGCATCAATAAATCTTGCATATTGCGGTGGTGTAAACTACCCTACTACTAACACACAGGACACATCAACTGCACCTGGTTGGTGCTCAATTCTCACAGGTGTGTGGGCAGACAAACACGGTGTTAATGCAAATGGTATTACAAAATCACTTGAGTACAAAACACTTCTCACTACTCTTGTTGAAGATGAAATTATAGACAGTTCTACATTTATTACAAAGTGGAAAGGTCATTTTGACAGAAAGAATGCTACATATAATGACGAAAAAGCATACTGTGAAGAAAACAATCTTAATGTTTCATTTAACAGATGCAAAGATGATGTTGCATCACACGAATACACATTAAACGAAGTAAAAAAGACTGATTGTGCTGACTTTATCTTTGTAATTTATGAGCCAACTGACAGTACAGGTCATGGTTATGGTTTTACAATCAATAATCCACGATATAAAGAGGCTTTTAAAACTGCTGACCAATATGGTTTGGAAACTATTGATGCAATCAAAGCAAGAGAAACTTATGATACTGAAGACTGGCTTATTATTATAACTTCTGACCACGGTGGAATTGGTACTGACCACGGCGGTGCAAGTATTCAAGAAAGAATGACATTTATTATTGCAAATAAGGAATTTGACTATGAATAATCTTACATTTGAACAATTTAACAATGCTCAGTTTAAGCTTTTTAAAGGTAATCCAATCCTTAAAAATCCACTTGATAGTTTTGTTATTGCTGACCCGAGTGTGCTCACTCCCGATGTTTCTCACGATGGCAAATGGCATTTATTTTGTCACACATTTTTTGGTGTTTATCGATATGAGAGTGCTGACGGAATAAATTTTAAAAACAAAGGCAAGATTGTCAACCGTGCAATGCGACCAAATATTAACTATGTTAACGGTAAATACTACTTATTTTTTGAGCGCACAAGACCTGTAATTTTTAATCTTTTGAGCCTTGTGGGTGCTCAATGGAAATCAGAAATATACTGCGTTGAATCCACTAATCTTGATGATTGGTCAGAGCCATATTTAGTTGTTGGCAAGACCCGTGATTATGAAGAATACAATAAGGGTTTTGCAATTTCAAATCCTTTTATGTTGGCTACTGGAAAGGGTTACAGAATGTATTATTCTTGTGGTCAGACATTTATCCCTGACTGTGGATTTTGTGAGCCTACACACATAAGTTTTGCAGAGAGTGATTGCATTACAAATGGCTATATATCAAGGGAAAAGCCGATTATCAGTCCTGATAAAAACATTGAATACTTAAATCTTTGTTCAGGTTGTTTGAAAGTGTATAAACTCAAAGATTGCTACATTGGACTTCAAAATGGACTCTTTGAAAAGGATGGAAAAAGTCACTCGGCGATTATGCTTTTAAAATCACAAGACGGTGTGAATTTTGAGTTTGTAAAACCGTTTTTAGTTCCACAAATCCAAGGTGATAGCAAATGGATGGCGCAATATGTTTATGCTTGTTGTCTTACATATTACAATAATAAATTAAGACTTTATTTCAATGCAAGAAACGTATCTAACAACATAACAGGTAGAGAATGTATTGGTGTTTTTGAAGCCGATATTTAATTAAAGAGTCATCCTCTTAGGATGACTCTTATTTTTTGTGCATTTTTGTAAATTTGCTAACCATTTGCTAACCAATCTTTAAAAATTTATCAAAAGTATTTGCAACTTCCATATTAGTTTCTTGATATATATGAGAATATAAATTCAAAGTAATATTAACGTTACTATGTCCTAATCTTTCAGAAATAACTTTTGCCGGTACGTTTTCTTTTAATAAAAGTGAAGCGTGAGAATGCCTTAAATCGTGAAAACGTATCAAAGGTAAGTTGTTATATTCTAATAGATTATGAAACTTGTGATTAAACGTTGTAGGGTTAATTGCTTTACCTTCAATAGTACAACATACTAAATTATTATCTATATAATTTTTTCCTAATCTTTCTTTGATTTTATTTTGTTTATTTTTATAATCTTTTAAGATATTTATTAAAGTTAATGAAATACTAATATTTCTTATACTATTTTCTGTTTTAGGTGGTAAAATAGTTAAGCCCTCTTTTGTTGGATATAATGCCTGTGTAACTTTAATAATTCCATTTTCTAAATCAACATTATTCCACATTAGACCTAAAATTTCGCCTCTTCGCATACCAGTAGCTATTGCAATCATAACAGGTATATATAAATCAGTATTAGTAATAGCATTTATTAAGTCTGCTACTTGATTATCATTTAGAAACATAGCTTTATATTTTTTAGGTTTTGGAGTATCTACACAATCTGCAACATTTCTTGTTATGAATTGCCATTTCATAGCTTGTTTTAAAGCACAATGTATTATTCTATGGAAATATAGAATAGTTTTATTAGATAAGCCTTTTTTAGAACATTTTGTATAAAAAGATTGTAGGTGCATAGGTTGTAAATCTTCTAATTTAATATGACCTAATTCTTCTAATATATAATTATCTAAATTTCTTCTATAACTTTCATAAGTAGTAGGAGATAATTTACTCAAACAATGTTGTTCATACCAATAATTAAAATATTGTCTAACATTTATGTTTCTACTATCAATTAATGTACCTGTATCTAATTCTCGTAATTTTTCTGTTAAAAATTTTTCAGCATCTTTTTTATCTCCGTGAATTGTATACC
>CALEJD010000003.1 GCA_937898195.1 uncultured Clostridia bacterium
TGTTCGGGATGGGAACAGGTGGACCCTCATCGCAATCAACACCGACTCACGAAACCTTGTATCTCGTGAATGCAAGAGATATTCTATCACTATGATTTACAAAATGCAAGCGTTTTTTTGAATTTTTTTAATATTTTTTTAAGTTTTTGCAAAAAACATAAAATTTATTATATAATCTTCGTTTTCATAGTAAAAATATACAATAAAACAAAAGGAATGACATATTTTGCCACTCCTTTTTGTCTTAAAATGCTTTTGAAACATCAAGTGCAACACTTTCATAGCCCTTGTTCGGGTCAACCACAACATAAACTGCTGTTGTATTATTTATAAACGCAAGGTTTGAGTGCTTTGAATAGTTTTTATCTTCATAAGCAGAATAATCGCCTGTGGAGAGATTGAAAATATGAATCTGATAGTCCATCATATTTTTAACTGTACCAAGCATCACAAGATATTTGCCGTCAGGACTGATTTCAACCATCTCGGCACTTATTCTGTAACCTGCCACAAGTTTTTCTTCGCCTGTCAACAAATCATAGAGCATTCCTGTTTCTTTGTTGAAAATATAATGGTCTGTGAGTAAATAGTCATTACTCATTGAGCCCGGATAATTTCTGATAACCTTTTCTTCGCCATTTGTCAAGCGCACAACATCAAAGCTTACGCCATTTTTTCTCATAAAGATAATGTCGTTGCCATCCATCAACAAGAATTTGCCATAAACATCACTGATGAGCAAGTCTTCTTTTGCTCCGTTTTTAACAAATATATCTTGTTTTCCACTGTTGAGTTCATATTTTCTTCCTGAAATAAATGGAATCTGACCTGATGGTGAGTTATAGCCATCACTTGTGAGCATACAGAAATCTGCAACACCTGCACCACTCATACTGATTGTACGGTTAGTGATTTTTAAGAAACGCTCAGTTTTGCCCGTATTCAAATCGAGAACAAAGCTTTCTGTCCAGAGAATATCTTTTTGAGTAAGAGCGTTCTTACTTTCAGTTGCCAAGAGCAACGCTTTGCCCTCTTGCTCGTATCCTTTTGGAAGATTAACAAGCTTGAATATCAACATTTTATAGAAATAAACGTCTTGATTCTGGTCAGCCTTAAAAAGACCCATACCAAAAATTTTATCACCGAGTTTTACATAGTCGATTGTTACAGGAATATCTTCATTACCCATATTAACCGATGTTTTTACTGTTGCGTTAGATTTTACCGCAGTCATTTTATTATTTGTATATTGATAATATTGAAGTGTATAATCCGATTCTGAAAAGCCGAAGAAAACATCCGGAATATCTGATTGAACAATGTTCTGACCAACCGTGTCGCGAGAAATCTGAACATCGCTTAATTTTTCACCCGTGCCAACTGTTGTTGACTCTGGTGTGTCAACATTCAAGTCTTCTCTTGAAAAGAAATTAAAACCAAATACAAGCGCAATCATAAGAACTGCAAAAACCGCAATACCTATTGTAATAAAATCTTTTTTATTAAGCTTTTCTCGTTCTTTTTTCTCTTTTGGAACTTTTTCTTTTTTAGGTTTTGGTTGTTTAGGTTCTTTGACTTTCTTTTCTTTTGGCGGTTTAGGCTCTTTGACCTTTTTCTCTTTAGGTTGCTTTGGTTCTTTAACCTTTTTAACTTTTTCTTTTTTAGGTTTTTCTTCTGAAACCTTTTTAACACTCTTTATCGTTGGAAGCACAACTTCTTCACTTCTGCGCATTTCCGGTGTTACTTCTTCAATAATGATTTCTGGCTGTTTAGGGGTTTCCTGTTTTTCTTCTTTTACAAAAAGAGGCTTTTTAGGCTCTTTCACCTTTTTCTCTTTTGGTGGCTTTGGCTCTTTAACTTTCTTTTCTTTTGGAGCCTTCGCCTTTTTCTCTTTTGGCGCTTTTTCCTTTTTTACTTTTTCCTTTTTAGGGTTTTCTTCCTTTACAGGTTCTTCGTGGGCAAGGTCTTCTTCGCCAATAGATTGATATTTATTATTGAGAGATTTGTTTTCTTCCAAAATATTACCTCCCGAAACTTGCATATTTGTTCTATTATACAATTTTTAAATTATTTATGCAATATGGAATTTGTAACTGTCTTGTAATAGAGTGATTGTTGATTTTTAGGCTTGCTTGTGCTATTATACAATGTAATAGAAATTTTTATGTATATGCATTGGAGCGAATAAAATGAGTCTTGTCAAAGATATTTCACTTTTCCCATCGGGACAACAAAAAATAGACTGGGTTAAAGCACATATGCCCGTGCTTCGTAGCATTGAAAAGGACTTTATTGAAACTAAACCTTTCAAGAATTTAAAGGTTGCACTTTCAATTCACCTTGAAGCAAAAACTGCTTATCTTTGCACAGTGCTTGCAGCAGGTGGTGCAGAGATGTATGTTACAGGCTCAAACCCACTTTCAACTCAGGATGATGTTGCAGCAGCATTGGCTCATAACGGACTCAATGTATTCGCTTGGTATAACGCAACAAGTGAAGAATATATGGCTCATCTTCGTGAAGTTATCAAAGTCTCGCCTGACGTGATTATTGACGACGGTGGCGACCTTGTCAACCTCATTCACAATGAATATCCTGAACTTTTACCTAAAGTTATGGGTGGTTGTGAAGAAACAACAACGGGCATTATCCGTCTTGTTTCAATGCATAGAGACGGTCAGCTTAAATTCCCTATGATTGCAGTTAACAACGCAAAATGTAAATATCTTTTCGATAACCGTTATGGCACAGGTCAGTCTGTATGGGACGGAATTAACCGTACAACAAACCTTATCGTTGCAGGCAAAACTGTCGTTGTTGCAGGTTACGGCTGGTGTGGTAAAGGCGTTGCAATGCGTGCAAAGGGACTTAACGCACAGGTTGTAATCACAGAAATCGACCCAATCAAAGCTATGGAAGCTCGAATGGACGGCTTTGATGTTATGGAAATGACTGAAGCTGCAAAAATCGGTGATTTCTTTGTTACTGTTACAGGTTGCAAAGATGTTATCACTAAAGACGCTTTCAAAAATATGAAAGACGGTGCAATTTGTTGCAACGCAGGTCACTTCAATGTTGAAATCAATATTCCTGACCTTGAAGAATTAGCAGTAGAAATCAAGCCACAGAGAAACAATATTATGGGTTATACTCTCGCTAATGGTAATACTATCAGTATTATTGCAGAGGGACGCCTTGTAAATCTTGCTGCAGGTGACGGACACCCTGCTGAAATTATGGATATGAGCTTTTCTATTCAGGCTCTCTGTGCAGAATATATTGTAGGAAATCACGACAAACTTGATATTGGTGTTGTTGATGTTCCTGAAGAAATCGACAGAAAGGTAGCGTTGAGAAAACTTAACAGTTGGGGAACACAAATTGATGTTCTCTCACCTGAACAAGAAAAATATATCAACAGCTGGAATGTATAAAAATGAGCAATTATTTCAGATATGAAAATCAACCTTGTCCCGTTTGCGAGCAAAATTTTCAAGCAAATGACAACATTGTTGTATGCCCCGTTTGTGGCACACCCCACCACCGTGATTGCTACAAGAAAAATGGTGAATGTGGCAATTTTGAAAAGCATAATGATGGTTTTCGTTGGGCACCAGAAAACACAAACGAACCAATAAAAGAACAAACAAATGAGCCTGTGAACAATAATGTTCCACCATTTATGGCAGGGCAACCATTTAATTCACAGGACGCTTCTTCAACTGTATTCTTCGGCAACGGCACAAACCCCTTATCACTTTTCCCAAAAGAGATGGAAGACGGCGTTTCAACTGACGAAGTTGCAGAGTTTGTAGGGCTTAATGCACCAAAATATGTGCAGAACTTTTTCTATACAAAATCTCATAAAAGAACTTTTAACTGGGGCGCTTTTTTCTTCACTCCATATTGGTTCTTTTATCGCAAGATGTATAAGCTTGGTGCAATATTCTTGGCAATTACACTTTTATTGTCTGTTGGATTCAGTTTTATGCCCCCTGTTCAAAAGCTTTATAGCGATATGACAGAGTGGACAGAAAAATATAATATCGAAGATTTAGAAGATATGTCAGAAGAAAAAATCATAAAAGCAAATGACGAGAGAAACGCATTTATTCTTGAAAATCCAACAGGTGCTGTGCTTATAATAGCGCAAGCAGGAATTTCACTTGCAATTCAGCTTTTTATTGGTTTTAAGGCAAATAAATGGTACTATAACCATAGCATTGAGAATATAAGAAAAATCAAAGCAGAAGAACCTGATGTGCAAAAGCAAAGACTTCTTCTCTTTAAATCGGGTGGCGCATCAATGGGTGCGGCATTCCTTGCAGTTCTTGCAAATAATATTGTTGTTATGGCAGCAGAAATGCTGATGACATTTATAAAATAATTATTCTTTCGGGAGATTGGTATTATGAAAATTACAAAGGCGATTATCCCTGCAGCAGGTCTCGGCACAAGAGTGCTTCCTGCATCAAAAGCAGTTCCAAAAGAAATGCTTAACATTGTTGATAAACCAGCAATTCAGTATCTTGTTGAAGAAGCTGCAAAATCAGGTATCACAGATGTGCTTATTATCACAAACCGTGGTAAAGGTGTTATTGAAGACCACTTTGACCATGCTTATGAGCTTGAAGACAAATTGAGCAAAAATCCTGACAAAAAAGAACTTTATGAGGCAGTTCTTGAACCATCACAGCTTTGCAATACATATTTTCTTCGTCAGAAAGAAACTGGTGGACTTGGTCATGCTGTTCTTTGTGCAAAGAATTTTGTAGGCAATGAGCCATTTGCAATTCTTTATGGTGACGATGTTTTTATTTCTGACAAAGAGCCTGTTACAAAGCAGCTTATTGATGCTTATGAAAAATATGGCAAAGGCGTTGTTGGTGTTAAAGAAGTACCAACAAAAGACGTTTCAAAATATTGCTCACTTAAAGTCCATGAAATTGAAGACAAGGTTTTCAACTGTACAGATATGATTGAAAAACCAAAGCCAGAAGAAATTTTCTCAAACTATTCAATTCTTGGTCGCGTTGTAATGCCTCCTGAAATTTTCGATATTCTCGAAAACACACCAAAGGGTGCAGGCAACGAGCTTCAGCTTACAGACGCTATGAAAACTCTTGCACAGACAAAGGGCGTTATCGCTCTTGATTATTATGGCACACGCTATGATATGGGCAACAAAATGGGCATTATGAAAGCAAACTGTGAAGTTGCTCTCAACCACCCAGAAATTGCAGACGATTTCAAAGCATATATCAAAGAATTAGCAAAGACATTATAATTAAACAAAAAAATTAAGGCGGTCAATTGACCGCCTTTTTTGCATTATTAAGGTGTTGCATATACGGGAACAGCCACATACACTCTGACCCCATTGTCAAAAACAAAGTGATTCCCAAATATATCTGTATGATAAATAAAAGGTTTGCCATTAACAAGGTGAATTTCTCCGTCTGGAGTTTTCACATAGTCTGTTGGACAATAATAAAAGAAAACCGATAGTAGAATACTTATTATTAAAGCAATCAGCACAATTACATTAATAATTTTTGCCTTTTTAATTGATTTCATAATAACAACCCCTTATTTTTAATATTTATTGTAATTTCAATATATCACTCTCAATAAAAATTGTCAACAAAAAACGGTGGGGCAAACCCACCGTTCATTTTATTTGCAGAAGTAGTTTTTAATTCTTTCTACTGCTTTGATTGTGTTTTCTGTTGAGCCGAATGCTGTGAGTCTGAAATAACCTTCACCGCTTGGACCAAAGCCTTCGCCTGGAGTACCAACAACCTGAATATTCTCAAGAAGTGTATCGAAGAAATCCCAGCTGCTCATTCCGTCAGGAGTTTTGAGCCATACATAAGGTGAGTTTACTGCACCATAAACTGTGAATCCACATTCTTTAAGTCCGTTATAGATAATCTTTGCATTATTCTGATAATATGCAATGATTTCACGGATTTGCTTTTTGCCTTCTTCACTATAACAAGCTTCTGCTGCTCTTTGTGTGATATAAGAAACACCGTTGAACTTTGTTGCCTGACGGCGAGCCCAAAGAGCATTGAGTTCAACACCATCAACCTTAATGTCGTGTGGCACTACTGTGTAACCGCAACGAACACCTGTGAATCCTGCTGTCTTTGAGAAACTTCTGAACTCGATAGCACAACTCTTTGCACCTTCGATTTCATAGATTGAATGTGGAACATTATCTTCTGTGATAAATGCTTCATAAGCAGAGTCAAAAAGGATTACTGCACCATTTTCATTTGCATAGTCAACCCATTTTTTGAGTTCGTCCCTTGTTGCTGCCATACCTGTTGGGTTGTTAGGGAAACAAAGATAAATAATATCAACCTTTTCTTTTGGAAGTTCAGGCAAGAAGTTGTTTTCTGCAAGGCAAGGCATATAATAAATATTTGTCCAACCGTTTTCTGTCTTGTCACCTGAGCGTCCGCTCATAACATTTGTGTCAACATAAACTGGATAAACAGGGTCACAAACTGCAACTTTATTATCAGTTGAGAAGATGTCACCGATATTACCACAGTCACTCTTTGCACCGTCTGATACAAAAATTTCGCTATTATCAAGCTCTACGCCATATTTTTTGTAATCGTTATCGTTGATTGCATTGAGAAGCCATTCGTGACCATATTCTGGTGGATAACCCATAAATGTTTTTTCGTCTGCCATTTCGTCAACTGCTTTGTGCATTGCAGTAATACAAGCATCTGCAAGTGGACGAGTAACATCACCGATACCAAGACGGATAATCTCTTTGTCAGGATTAGCCGCAGTATAAGCCTTTACCTTTTTTGCAATGTTTGAGAAAAGGTATGAACTCTGAATTTTTAAAAAGTTTTCATTTATTTTCATAATTGTCCCTCCGACAACATTTTTTACACTTCTATTTCACCCGTGAACACTTCAACCGCGTTGCCACTTAAATAAACATTATCGTTTTTGTGCCATTTAACTGTTAATGTGCCACCTTTGGTGTGAATTTTAATATCTTCGTTTTTTGAACAAACGCCATTTAAAACTGATGCCACCGCAACTGCACAAGCACCTGTGCCACAAGCTAAAGTTTCACCACTGCCACGCTCCCACACACGCATTTTAAGATTATTTTCATCAATAATCTCTACAAATTCGGTGTTTATTCTTTCGGGGAACATTTCGTGGTTTTCAAAAAACGGACCAATTCTTTCTAAATCTAATTTATGTATACATTCACGAAAAACTATGCAATGTGGGTTGCCCATACTGACACAAGTTATTTCATAATCCTTATTTTCAATGTTAAGAATTTCGTTTTTTACGATATTGTCACCATATCGTGTGGGGATTTGCCTACCATTTAATATAGGCTTGCCCATATTCACTCTGCCACCCGTTGCAAATCCATTTTTATCAAAAATTTCAACAAGTTTTATTCCGCTGAGTGTGTCAATTTTTATAATTGGTTTCTTTTTTCGGTTATCATATATGTATTTGGCAACACAACGGATTGCATTGCCACACATTTTAGCGCGAGAGCCGTCTGCATTATAAATATCCATAAAGCAATCGGCAATATATGATGGTTTTATCAGCACGATTCCATCTGCACCCACGCCGAAGTGTCTGTCACTTAATTTTTTTGACAATCTTTCTGGGTTTTCAACATTTTGCAAGAAACAATCAATATAAATATAATCATTTCCTGCGCCGTGCATTTTTGTGAATTTCATAAGTAATCCCCCACTGCATTTTTATAAATTTTATGCAGTGGGGTTAGTTTTATGAATTATTCATATAAAGGATATTTTTTGCAAAGCTGGGCAACACCGTTTTTAATATAATCTTTCTGATTTTCAAAGTCGGTAGCTGCAAGATAGATAAACTCTGCAATTTTATCCATATCTTCTACGCCCAAGCCCCTTGTTGTAACTGCTGGTGTGCCAAGTCTTACACCACTTGTTACGAATGGCTTTTCAGGGTCGTTTGGAATTGCGTTTTTGTTTGCTGTGATATGAACTTCGTCAAGTTTGTGTTCAAGCTCTTTACCTGTAATGCCAACTGAACGAAGGTCAACAAGCATAAGGTGATTATCTGTGCCACCTGAAACCAAATTAATACCACGCTTTGTGAGTCCCTCTGCCAATGCTTTTGCATTGTCGATAACTCTTTGCTGATAAGCTTTGAAGTCATCGCTTAATGCTTCGCCAAAGCAAACTGCTTTACCAGCGATAATGTGCATTAAAGGACCACCCTGAGTGCCTGGGAAAATAGCCTTATTAAACTGCATACCAAATTCTTCGTCTTTGCAAAGAATGATACCACCACGAGGACCACGAAGTGTTTTGTGAGTTGTTGATGTTACAACATCTGCATAAGGCACTGGTGATGGATGAAGCCCTGCTGCAACAAGACCTGCAATGTGAGCCATATCAACCATAAAATAAGCGCCTACGCTGTGAGCGATATTTGCAATTCTTTCAAAGTCAATTGTTCTTGGATATGCTGATGCACCTGCTACGATAAGCTTTGGTTTACATTCCTTTGCTTTCTGTTCAAAAGCTTCATAGTCAAGGAACCCGTTTTCGTCAACACCATAAGGCACGAAATTATAGTATTTGCCTGACATATTAACAGGTGAGCCGTGAGTTAAGTGACCACCCTCTGCAAGGTTCATACCCATAACTGTGTCACCAGGATTAATAAGAGCAAAATAAACTGCCATATTTGCCTGAGCGCCAGAGTGTGGTTGAACATTAGCATAAGCTGCACCAAAAAGTTTTTTAAGTCTGTCACGTGCAATATCTTCAACAATATCCACGTGCTGACATCCGCCGTAATATCTCTTGCCCGGATAACCCTCAGCATATTTATTTGTGAGAACGCTACCCATTGCTGCCATTACTGCAGGTGAAACAATGTTTTCACTTGCAATAAGTTCGAGATTTTCTCTCTGTCTTTTAAGTTCGAGACCCATAGCCTCTGCAACTTCAGGGTCTGTATTATTAATAAAACCGATAGAATCAATTAAGTTTTCAAACATCTTTTTTATTTCCTTTAATTAGTTTAATTAAAAATTACCTGAATAGTTTGGAGCTTCTTTAGTGATATAAACATCGTGTGGATGGCTTTCTTTAAGACCTGCGTTTGTAATTCTAATGAATTTTGTCTTTGTTTTGAGTTCTTCAATTGTTGCACAACCACAGTAACCCATACCAGCTTTAAGACCACCCATAAGCTGATAAATTGTATCTGAAAGAAGTCCCTTATAAGGAACACGGCCTTCAACGCCTTCTGGAACAAGCTTCTTGTTGTTAGCTTGGAAATATCTGTCTTTTGAGCCGTTGTTCATAGCTGCGATACTACCCATGCCACGATAAACCTTGAACTGACGACCTTGGTAGATTTCGCTCTCCCCTGGTGACTCTTCACAACCTGCAACAAGTGAACCAACCATGATAGCTGAAGCACCTGCAGCGATAGCTTTAACAATTTCACCTGAATATTTGATACCACCGTCAGCGATTACTGTTATACCATGCTTTGCAGCTTCGTTTGCTGAATCATAAACCGCTGTAATCTGTGGAACACCGATACCTGCAACAACACGAGTTGTACAGATAGAACCAGGGCCGATACCAACCTTAACACAATCTGCACCTGCATCGATAAGAGCTTTTGTTGCTTCTGCAGTTGCAATGTTACCACCGATAAGTGAAAGGTCTGGATATGCTGCCT
>CALEJD010000004.1 GCA_937898195.1 uncultured Clostridia bacterium
TTTTCTACCATTTAGGTCTGTTTTTGTGCTGTCCGTACAATTTGGGGCAGTTCAATATTCAGTCCTGTTTTTTTTATTTAGATTTAGGTTTTGTGACGAATGATGTTATAAGTCCACAAAGCATTGCCACAGTTATTCCTACTGATGCGGCAGAAATTGGCCCTGAAACAATACCCAATGCACCTTTTTCTTTTATAGCTTCTTTTGTTCCCTGAACAAGAGTATTTCCAAAGCCTGTCAGTGGAACAGTTGCCCCCGCGCCTGCCCAATCAACTATTGGCTCGTATATTCCTAATCCACCTAATATCACGCCAATAACTACAAATGATACTAATATTCTTGCAGGAGTCAGTTTTGTTAAATCTATCAACAACTGACCTATTACACAAATAATGCCACCAACTAAAAATGCTTTTAAGAAAATCATATTTTTCACCCAAGCATAGTTTGGCAAAAAAAGATTAAAATATACAAAAAGCACGGAGCAAAAGGCCCCGTGATAATTTTTAAAATTATTCGCCCTTCATTTTAGCAAAGCATTCACTGCAATAAACAGGTCTGTCATCTTTTGGAAGGAAAGGAATTTTTGCCTCGCCACCACATGAAGCACAAACTGCTGTGTGATATTCTTTTGCACCACGGATTGCATTCTTGCGTGCTACACGGCACTCTTTACATCTCTGTGGTTCATTCACAAATCCTTTCTCTGCATAAAATTCCTGTTCACCTGCTGTAAAAACAAATTCGTTTCCACAATCTTTGCAGGTAAGAGTTTTGTCTTCGTACATTTTGCTACCTCGCTTATTATTTTACCCAAAGGGCATTTATTTGATACTGCGGATTTTCTTGCGTATTCTTTGCAACGCATTGTCAACAGACTTTTCAGTGCAATCAAGAATCTCTGCAATTTCATTATAACTTAAACCAAGCAAATTAAGTCTGAAAACTTTTTTCTCGGTTTTAGAAAGGTTGTTGTTCACAAAAGAAATAATTGAATCAATCTCTTCGTTGAACATCAACAATTCTTCGGGTGTTGGTGAAAAAGAGCGAATGTCACATTTTTCATCAATTGAAACATAAGAATCTAAAGGCAAATTGCTCTTTTTATTCGCAGTTCGCAATGCTGAAAGCATTTTTCGAGTGATAAGAGTTGTAGCGTATGTAGAAAACAACACACCCTTTGACTCATCAAAGGAATAAACCGCAGAAAGAAGACCTAACATCCCCTCTTGATATAAATCTTCGTTTTCGATGCCACTTATTTTTTTGAATGAAAGTGATTTTTGAAGAACTATTTCAGAATAACGCTTAATTAAATCGGTTAATGCATTACTGTCTCCACCTTTTGCTTTTGAGACAAGTAAGTTTTCTTCCAAAAAATTCACCTCTAAATATAATGACACTAATCAAAGAACTATATTACTCAAATTATATCACAAAAATTTTAAAAGTCAACTAATATTTTTGTGTAATTTTCATAAAATCACACCGATATACAAAAAGAACCACAAAAAAATTGTGGTTCTTTAAAATTACATAAATATTTGTAACAAAACCGTTGCTGTGCTTAAAAGCATAATCACTGCAAGAAAAATTGCAACAGCTTTAACAAAGAAATTTCTATTCATTTTTATACTCCTAAAATTTCAGAAATGCTCTTACCCAACATCTCTGCTTTTTCTTCTGAAACTTTTCTTGTATCACCACAAGCTGTGATATATGCCTTAATTTTTGGCTCTGTACCAGATGGTCTTACAATAACCTTGCTACCATCATTAAGGTAATATGACAATACATTGGATTTTGGTAAATCAATAGCAGTTTCTGTGCCATCAACTGACTTTATTACACTCAATTTATAATCAGCAACTTTAACAACATCAAAGTCGCCTATTTTCTTTGGTGGGTTTTCACGCAAAGATGCCATCATATCTGCCATCTTCTGCATACCACTTGCACCTTCAAATGCGAAGTTAAGAAGAGTGTTGAGATACATACCATATTTTTCATAAATACTATCCATAAACTCTTTAAGTGAAATGCCTTTGAGTTTATAATATGAAGCCATTTCACAAATGAGCAATGATGCAACAACAGCATCTTTATCGCGAGCGTGTGTGCCACGGAGATATCCATAAGATTCCTCCATACCAACAACAAAACGGTCTTCTTCGTTTGACTTCTCAAGGTTTGTGATAAGCTCACCGATATATTTAAAGCCTGTCAACAAATCAGCAGTTTCTGCACCATAAGCCGATGCGATTGTTTCAACAAGTGGTGTTGTAACGATTGTTTTAACTACTATTGGATTTTCTGGAAGTTTGTTTTGTTCTTTAAGTGATGAGAGAAGATATTCTGTGAACATTGCGCCAACTTCATTGCCTGTCATAAGCACATAATCTTCACCGTCACGTACAGCAATACCAACACGGTCACAGTCAGGGTCAGTAGCAAGAAGCAAATCTGCATCTGTTCCCTTTGATGTTTCAATAGCACACTCAAAAGCCTGACGGATTTCAGGGTTTGGATAAGGACATGTTGGGAAGTTGCCATCAGGTTTTTCTTGTTCTTTGACAACTGTAACATCTTTAATTCCAGCTTTTTTAAGAACTCTGCGAACAGGTTTATTACCAGCACCATTAAGTGGTGTATATATCACTTTAAGACCTGCTTTTTTAATTGCATCAGGATTCACAAGACTTGAAATAACTTTAGCATAAAACTCTTCATAGAGCCAATCTTCAATGAAATCGACCATATCTTCTGCCAAAGCATCGTCGAACTCCATTGTTTTAACGCCAGTAAACATATCAATATTCTGAATATAGTTATATGTTTTCTCTGCTGCTTCGTCAGTCATCTGATATCCATTTGGGTCATAGCACTTAAATCCATTATATTTTGATGGATTATGGCTTGCTGTGATGATAATACCTGATGAACAGTTAAGTCTTCTAACTGCAAATGAAAGCATTGGTGTTGGAACAAGTTCAGGATAGATATAAACCTTTATTCCGTTAGCAGCCAAGACACCAGCGGCGCTTTCTGCAAATTCTTTTGACTTGATTCTTGAGTCATAGGCGATTGCTACTGATGGATTTTCAAAACTCTCGTTAAGATAATCCGCCAAGCCCTGTGTTGCCTGATTAACTGTATATACATTCATTCGGTTTGTACCAGCACCAATTACGCCACGAAGACCTGCTGTGCCAAACTCAAGGTTTTTATAAAAACGGTCAAGAATTGCTTCTTCATCACCTTTGATGCTTTCAAGTTCAGGAATCAAATCAGCATCAGCAGTTGCAGAAGAAAGCCAAATATCATAGAGTTTATTGATATCGTTCATAATTCTACCTCCAAAATTTTCTATTATATATTCTATATCAAATCAGCCTAAAAGTAAATATATATTTTTGTGTTGAAAATGATATGTTTTGTATTGTATAATTATTACAGTTTATATGGGATGTGATGATTTTGTTTTCAAAAATTATAAGTCTTGGACTTTTTGGTATGGAAGCATATAAAGTAATTGTTGAAGCTGATATTTCAGGTGGAATGCCACGATTTGACATTGTTGGACTTCCTGATACTGCTGTGTCCGAAAGCAAAGAGCGAGTTCGCTCTGCTATTAAAAACACTAATTTGCAATATCCTGTCAGCAGAATCACAATTAATCTTGCTCCTGCTGATATGAAAAAAGAAGGACCATTATATGATTTACCAATATTAATTTCATTACTCTGTGCTAATGGGCAACTAAAGGGTGTTGATGACAGTATGGCTTTTATTGGTGAATTATCACTTGACGGCACTTTAAGAAGAGTCAACGGAGTTCTTCCTATGGTGCTTTGTGCCAAGAAAAGCGGAATTGAGAAAATATTTATTCCTGCCGAAAACATTAACGAAGGTGCAGTAGTCGAAGGCATTCAAGTGTATCCAGTAAAATCTGTTCTTCAACTTATAAATCATATAACAGGAATTAATGAAATCACACCAGTAACTGCGCAAGACTATAATGAATACAGACATCCTGATAATCTGCCTGATTTTTCTGATGTGCGTGGTCAGAAAGAAGTAAAAAGAGCTTTAGAGATAGCCGCTGCTGGTGGACACAACGTGTTAATGGTTGGACCACCCGGCTCTGGTAAAAGTATGTTGGCAAAGCGAATGCCATCAATTTTGCCTGATATGACTTTTGATGAAGCTATTGAAACAACAAATATTTATTCTATTGCAGGAGCATTGCCAAGTGGCGTTTCACTTTTAAGGTCAAGACCATTCCGTTCGCCACATCACACTGTTTCCCCTGCCGGACTTTCAGGTGGTGGCGCTATTCCACGACCTGGTGAAGTATCACTTGCGCATAATGGTGTTTTGTTCCTTGACGAATTGCCAGAATTCACAAGAAATACTCTTGAAGTTTTGCGTCAACCAATAGAAGATGAAGTAATTACAATTTCACGAGCAGCCGCTAAATTTCAATATCCTTGTTCTGTTATGATGATTTGTGCTATGAATCCTTGCCCTTGCGGGTATTTAGGACACCCCACAAGACCTTGCACTTGTTCAACTGGTATTGCTCAACGCTATCTCAACAGAGTTAGTGGCCCACTTTTAGACCGTCTTGATATACATATCAGTGTGCCACCTGTTGATTTTGAAAATCTTTCAGGTACTGAAAAAGCAGAATCGTCAGCAGATATTAAAAAGAGAGTTGAAAAAGCAAGAGAAATTCAACACGAAAGATTTAAAGGCACTAAAATCACTTGTAACGCAAAAATGGATTCTGCTGCTACAAAGAAATACTGTTATATGTCACCAAGCGCGCTTTTGATTTTAAAAACTGCTTTCGACCGACTTTCACTTTCTGCTCGTGCTTATGATAAAGTTTTAAGAATAGCAAGAACCATTGCGGACTTAGACGGTGAAGATGAAATCGACGTTAAGCATATTACAGAAGCAATTCAATATAGAAGTCTTGACAGAAGATTTGAAGAGTAACAAAAATCCCCTACTCATATTGAGTAAGGGATTTTTCTTATATTTTAGTTTTAGTAATTTGTGGGATTTTGCCAACAACAATAGCAACTAATGTTGTAATGATGATTTCAGGAATCATATAGAAACCATTATAAATAATTGAATAAATGAGTGACAAGGCATTACCACTAAATGTGTTAATAATAGTTGAGCCCCAAGAATAGAAGCCGTCCTGTGTGAAGAACCATTCAGCCCAAGCACCATAGAGAATATATCCCGAAACAATATGGGATAAATATCTGAACAAGAGAACTGTAAAGGCACCTAACGACAATGATAAAGAATTATTTTTAATTGTCTCTTTATAAAGTGCGCCTAATCCTAATACTGAATATGCAACTATGTAATCAAAAATAAACATTAAGATTACATTTCCCATATTGCCAAGATAATCTTCAGATGCTGGCATAATCAATGCGCTTATTGTTTTGACACCTAATGCCATCTGGACAAGAGAATAAGCAAAGCCTGTTACCAATCCTTTGCCCAAGCCATATTTCCAGCCAACAAGGACTATTGGAAGCATACTGACGATTGTGACTTGCCCACCAAAAGGCATTTCAGGAATAATCATTTTAGCAACAAGTTCTAAAACAGCTGCCAGAGCAATCATCACTGCACTTTCGACGAGCCAATAAAGATTTTGGTTTTTTTGTTTCATTTCTTTCACTCCAAATAAAAAAATTCAGCCAGAGCAGATACCGCAAGGCTGAACTGTGAAAAGCTTTCCTACGACGGCATTATCCGTATCAGGTTCAATGGTTAGAAGCAGATTAGCTTCAATCTCAGCCGACTAGACTGTCAGCACCCATGCACTATTTACTTGGCTTAAATACATTATACACCTATAAAATCAGTTGTCAAGCATAAAATGTTTCAATGCAGAATAACGAAGTTGAGTTTTTGAATTTTCAATCATATTATTAACACAACCTGTAGTTCCAACTAAAATTAAAAGTCTTTTTGCTCTTGTAACTGCAGTATAAAGCAAGTTTCTATAACAAAGACGGCTATTAACAGATATTACAGGCACGATTACTGCGTCAAACTCGCTACCTTGACTTTTATGAACAGTTACTGCATAGGCAAGTTCAAGTTCGGTTAACTGCTCTTTAGTATATGTAGCGCGACGGCCTGAAAAGTCGATTATGATTGCGTCACGGCGCAAATCAATATGCTCAATAAATCCAATGTCACCATTGAATATTCCGTCGCCTTCTTCATCATAAGATTCCCAATGAATATTGTAATTGTTTTTGGTCTGCATAACCTTATCGCCGACCCTGAAGACTCTATATCCAGTATTATATTCACTTTTTTCAGGTGATGCGGGGTTAATCTCATCTTGCAAAACTTTGTTAAGATTCATAGTCCCCGTATCGCCTTTTTTAGATGGACAAAGAACCTGAATCTGTGTAGTTGGGTCAAGATTATAAGCATCTTTTAATCTTTTAGAATATAAATCCTTTATTGTACGCACTGCATCAAGGGGATAGTGTCTTTGTAAAAGATAGAAATCCCCTTCTTTATAATCTGTTTCAATTTTTTCGCCATTGACGATTAAGTGAGCATTTTTAACAATATTGCTTTCAAGTGATTGGCGGAAAATTTCTTTAAGTTGCACAACAGGAAGCATTTCACAATCAATCAAATCTTTAAGCACATTACCTGCACTGACTGGTGGCAACTGGTCACTGTCACCAACCATTACCAGTCTGCAACCAAAAGGCAACGCTTCAAGCAAACTTTGAAACAAGAATATATCAACCATAGACATTTCGTCAACAATTACTGCCTGACAATCTAAAGGATTACGCAAGTTCCTTTTAAAAACGGGTTTATTACCATTTCCCCATTCAACTTCAAGAAGTCGGTGAATAGTTGTGGCTTTTCTCCCCGTTGCTTCGGTCATTCTCTGTGCTGCACGACCCGTTGGAGCACAAAGAGCAATGTCAAGATGGTCTCTTTCAAACATTGTTATTATGCCATTTAATGTTGTGGTTTTACCTGTACCCGGTCCACCAGTAAGAATAAGAATACCTTTATTTACAGCCGTAATAATTGCTTCTTTTTGTTTATCTGCAAATTGTATATTACAAGTTTTTTCAAGGTTTTCAATATATGACTTAACATCAATTGGGTTTTCAGGCGGAAATTTCAATAAAACTTTTATTCTGTTTGCTATTGACATTTCTGCGTGATATGCCTCTGGGATAAAAACAAAATCCTTGTTGTTAATTTCTTTAATTATAATCTTCTTGCTTTCTTTTAAATTATCAATAGCAATTTCAATATTTTCACGGGACTCACTAAGCAAATCACAAGATGGCGTAAATAATTTTTCTAGTGGTACACAAGTGTGACCGTTTTTAAAATTATAACTGATTACATAAAGAATTCCCGCTTCAATTCTATATTGAGATTTGGGTTTATTGGGTAACATCTCTGCAATTTGTTCAGCTCTTTCAAATGAAATTTTACCGTCACCCTCACAAAGAATATATGGGTTTTCTTCAATTAATTGTACGGCACCATTACCTAATTTATCGAAAGCAAAAAGACATTCATTTGTTTTAAGACCATATTTTGAAAGATTAATAATTAACGCTCTTGTCGAACACTGACGATTATATTCTTTGCCGATTTTCTTCGCTTTTTCAAGAGAAATGCCCTTTATTTCAGCAAGTCTTTCAGGCTCATATTGAAGAATATCAAAGGTTTTTTCACCAAACTTGTTGATAATTTTAAGCGCAGTTGACTCACGAACACCTTTAACCACACCACTTGCTAGATAATGATATAAATCATCAACTGTCTCGGGTAAAGTTGCATTACAAGATTCTGCTTTAAACTGACGTCCATAAATAGAATGATATGTATATTCACCGATTAACTCAACACGGTCACCAATTTTAACATCAACTGTATTGCCAACAACAGTCAGCTCTTCATCACCAATGTCAACATAGAAAACTGTGTATCCATTAGCGTCGTTATAAAAAGTTATGTCTGTGACGGTTCCTGTTAATTTGATTTTTGTTTCAAATTCTTCCATCTAAAAAATCCTTTAAATATTCTTTATTAACCAGATATATTCCGTTGCTTTCTTTACATATCTCTAAGAGATTATCTCTTTCGTTTTCACACATTCCATTATCTAACACAACAATTTTGCCGTGAAGGTCTTCACCCATTAAATTTAGTTTCATTCTCAAAGCATAGGCTTTCTTTCTGACTTCACAGCTTGATATGTCACAGGGTAAAAAAACGAAAAAATCCTTACGAGTTTTAGGTATTAATAATTTTAACATAATTGTATAGCAAAAAGCAACTATTCCCATTAGTGTTGAGCACAGAAAAAAGGACCCTAACAATGCTTCAAACATAAAAAATCACCTCAACATATTATATGGTGATTCAGATTTAAGGTTAAAAAATAAGGACTTGAAAACAAGTCCTTAAAATAATGAGTTGGTCTGTAAGCCGAGTTCTGTCGTTTAAGGCAATTATCTATCTGGGACACATATTGCTATGAGCCTCAAGCCGTCTTTCGAAGTATCTGCCCAGCTGACAACTTCAGTCGACGTTGCATCGGGTAGGGTTTGCTCAGCCGTTACATCTCTGTAACGCTGGTGAGCTCTTACCTCGCCTTTCCACCCTTACCGTTAAAAACGGCGGTAATTTTCTATGCACTTTCCCTAAGGTCACCCTCGGCGGCCGTTAGCCGT
>CALEJD010000005.1 GCA_937898195.1 uncultured Clostridia bacterium
CGTTGCCTGACTTTGCAGCCATAACTTCAACAACTTCTTCGTTAAGACCAAGGTTGAGGATTGTGTCCATCATACCTGGCATTGATGCACGAGCACCTGAACGAACTGAAACAAGGAGTGGGTTGTTTGTATCACCGAATTTTTTACCAGTGATTTCTTCCATCTTGTCGATGTACTCCATGATTTCTGCCTGAATGTCATCATTGATTTTTCTGCCATCCTCATAGTACTGTGTACAAGCTTCTGTTGTAACTGTGAAGCCCTGAGGAACAGGGAGACCGAGACTTGTCATCTCAGCAAGGTTAGCACCTTTACCACCGAGGAGTTCACGCATTGAAGCGTTACCCTCTTTGAAAAGGTAAACAAACTTTTTGCTCATTTTTATACCTCCAAAAAATTATTAACAAATTAATGGTTGTGCCATTGGCACACTTAACCTTATAAATTGTATCAAAAATTATTCATATTTTCAATAGTTTTGACCCAAATTTTTACATAGTTTGTAAATTGTTTGTTTATAGACAAAAAACCTACATTTTATTGATAGACTTTTGGTGTTTTTTGTGCTATATTTTATACATTAGAATTAAATTTTTGACCTTGGTGATAAATTTGGAACTTTTAACTTATGAGATTCTCAATGCCACAGCAGAAGCAGACAAAAATTCACTGCCAATGTTTAGCTGTGACACATATCCCTGCTTTATTGATTTGGCATTTTCAAAGAATATGAGTGTGCACGATGTTATTGTAGTTTTTCCTGATAATATTGAAGTTGAATATAGCATTTTTTCAAGTCTTGACGGTGTGAATTTTTATAAGCTCCACAAGAGCCCGAAAATCGCAAGATATATCCGTGTTTTCATAAAATATTATGGTGGTGCAAGACCAACTATCAACAATATTGAAGTTTTGGGTGAAGATTGTGCATTCCCATCAAAAAAAGCAACATTCAAAGAAGCCTTGCCTTTTGATGAAACTGAATATGCTCGCCCTGTTACTGATGAAGATATTTTAGAAGATGTAAAGGGGATTATCGGCAGAACAATCGGCGAAGAATACATAGAACAATTTGATTTGCGCCTTGACAGAAGACTTAAAGAAGACTATTTCACAGTTGCAAGTCTTCGTGGAAAAATTGTGCTTACATCGAATAGCGGTGTGGGTCTTGCAAGTGCATTTAATTGCTACTTGAAAGATGTTTGTCATTGTCACGTTTCCCGTTTTGGCAAACAGGTGAAATTACCAAAAACTTTGCCCACGGTAAATGGCAAAATCGACCGTACAACAAAATTTCAATACAGATATGCTTATAACTATTGCACCCACTCTTATTCAATGGCTTTCTGGGGCGAAAAAGAGTGGCAAAAAGAGATTGACTATCTTGCAATGAATGGTGTCAATTTGGTGCTTGATATTTTGGGTATGGAAGAAGTGTATAGACGCTTTTTGACTAAGCTTGGATATCGTCACCGTGAAATCAAGAATTTCTTGGTAGGCCCTGCTTATTATGCTTGGTTTTATATGAGCAATATCTGTGGTATTGGTGGACCAATTCACGACGATTTCTTCTTTGAAAAGTGTGAGTTAGCCCGTAAAAATCACAGAAGAATGCAAACTCTCGGAATGAATATTGTTTTACAGGCATACACAGGCATTGTGCCACGTGATATTCAGAAAAAAGACCGAGATGTGCCTGTTATTGAGCAAGGCAAATGGAAGGGTATTGAGCGCCCGTTAATTGTCAGTCCCGACAGCGTTTCGTATTCAAAATATGCAAAGCTTTTCTATGAGTGTCAGCGAGAAGTTTTTGGTGATATAACTCATTTTTATGCAGGGGATATCTGTCACGAGGGTGGCAAACTTAATAAGAAAAAAGCAAAAGAGAGTTATAAAAATGTGATGGAAAGTATGCTTGGATTTGACAAGCAAGCGCAATGGGTTGTGCAATGCTGGTCAATGAATCCTAACAAGTCTTTCACTAATGCTGTGAATCAATATCGCAACAAGCATATTATTATGTTGGACTTGCATTTTGAGAAAATCAATCACAATGCAAATAAATTCAGCAGACTTGCAAAATATGGCAATGTGTTAGAGGGATTACTCAATAATTTTGGTGGTCGTCAGGGGCTTTATGGACCTGTTGATACCATATCTAAAAAAGTGCGTGAAGCATCGCAAAGACCTAATTTCAAGGGTATTGCACTCACATCTGAAAGCATAAATATGAACCCAATAGTTTCTGAAATTTTCTTAACAAGCATTTGGGAAAATGTTACAGATATCAACAAATGGGTTAAAGATTATGCTATCCGTCGATATGGCAAACACAACGAAAACATTGAAAAAAGTATGGAAATTCTTCTCAAAACCGTTTATTGTGAAGATAATTGCAACAGTATGTTTGGCACACCTGAAAGTATGGGTTGTCGCAGACCTTTAGACCCCGAAAGAAAACTTTTCACAGCTCGTGGCTCGGTGAAAATTCCATATTCTACAAAGGATTTTGACGAAGCAGTTAAACTTTTCTTAAAGGATTTCGACAAGTTCAAAGATAACGAGTGTTATATCTATGACTCCGTTGATTTGTTAAGACAATCAATTGCAAATAAACTTACTGATGTGTCGAGAAAAATGGCATCGGCATATAAGACAAAAGACTATTTCGCATTTTTGGATAACAGCGAAAAATTGATGTCTCTTTTTGATATGCTCGACAGAATTTTGCTTAATAGTCGTGATTTTTCATTCGCATCATATATTGAGCCTGTTTGTGAATATACTGATAAACTTGACGATTTCACAAAAGAGCTTTATATGATTAACGCAAAAGCACTTATCACCACTTGGTATTGCAGATTGTTAGCGGATAAAGGTAATCTTCACGATTATGCTCACAGACAAATGGGTGACCTTATGACATTATTCTATAAAATGAGATGGGAAAAACTCATTGAACAAGTGAAAATCGAGATGGACGGTGGCAAAGCACAAGAAATCGACTGGTTCCGTCACGAATGGGATTGGGTTCTCGCAGACACCAAATACACCAAAAAAGTCCGTGAAGATAGCCTGAAAGCACTTGGCAAGCAGATTTTGGAGAAATGATATGAAACGCCAAATCAAATTGACGAAAAAGTCTAAAATATTTTTATTGTGTATTGGGATAATTTTGCTTGCAGTGTTAGTTATAAATGTTGTTCAAAATCAAAATATCCAAGTTAACGCAATCTCAATAGAATTTGAAACTTTGCCCGAAGATTTCGTTGGTTATAAAATCGTTCAGGTTTCAGATTTGCACAATGCAGAGTTTGGTGAAAAAAATGAAGATTTGCTCAAGTTAATTAAAGAGCAAAATCCCGATATAATTGTTGTTACAGGTGATATTGTTGATTCAAGAAGAACTAATGTGCAAATCGCAAGGGACTTTGTAAACAATGCAGCACAGATTGCACCTGTTTATTATGTGACAGGTAATCATGAATCGCGAGTCCCAGTTGAAGACGAAATCGATAATGTTGAATTAGATAAAAATATTATTGCTTTGCATAATAAAGCGACTCTTATTGAAAAGGGCGAAAGTGTAATTCAGTTAATCGGTGTTGACGACCCAGCTTATAGAGCAGTTACAGACGACACAAAGTATATGAATGAACGACTTGAAAGATATAGTGATAACGAATATTTCAAAATTCTTTTATCCCACAGACCAGAATTGTTTGATATTTATACAGAGAACAATATGGATATTGTTTTTTCAGGACATGCTCACGGTGGTCAGATAAGATTACCTTTTATCGGTGGCATTATTGCACCACATCAAGGAATATTTCCCAAATATGATTCAGGATTATATACTTCAAATAATACAAATTTAGTGATAAGTCGAGGGTTAGGGGATAGCATAATCCCATTGAGAATTAACAACCCACCTGAAATAATAGTCGTAACATTAGAAAAATGAAAAAAGAGTACGGATTTTTCCGTACTCTTTTTGCTTTACAAATTTGAATTTGTAGAACAGACAATTCGTAGGGGTCGGCGTCTCGACGACCCGTTGTGATTTGATAGCACACTTTAAAACGGGCTGTCGGGGACGCCAGCCCCTACAAAAAAGATTTGCACAACCTCTAATTTATCTAACAAAAACGGGACACCGAAATTGGTGTCCCGTTAAATTTATGCTATTGTTTTAAGTCTAATGCTTGTTACGGAATATGCCGGAATGGTGTAATTGAATTTATCTGATACACCATCGAGCAGGAATTCTTGCATTGTGAGATGTGTTGACTCGTCTGCGCCAAGCACATTATCATTCTGGAGTGAGTCGCCAGCAACTTGATTTATCTCTGCTTTAGGGTTGACTTTTGCATTTGCAATATCAATAGCAACTGTTTTTGCATTTTCAGTTGTGTTTACGAATTTAATAATGATATCACCATTGTCGTCAACACTTGCTACTGTGTATGCTTCTGCTTCTGCTGGAGTGCCGAAATCATAGTTAACATAAAGTACATCGTCAATATAGCACTTAACTGCACTACCATTTACTTCAACTTTAAGTTCATATGTTTTACCGGTTTCGATTACGCAATCTTTAACTGTGCCGTTAATCTGACCTGTTTTTGCATTGTCAGTAATTTTTTGAAGACAAGAAACAGTGTTATCCCAACCGCCAATATTCCAGAAAATATTGTTGTCTGTGCCTTGAACTGCGAATGGAATCAAGAAACCTTCGTTGCCACTGAGTTTTGTTGCTTCAACTGTGTATGTATAGTTAGTCCAGTCTTTTTCACCGAAATATGCAACGCTACCAGTTTCGCTATAATTCATATCAGTTGTAGTGTTTGTGAGAGCGCCACTCTTGATTTTCCATTTACCATCAGTTGCGAAATCCCATTTTGCCTTTGAGAAAAGGTTGCAACTGTCTTCTGCAAGAACTTCGCCTGTTTTGTTGTCTGTTACAACAATATTGTCAAATTTTGCTGATGTGTACCAAGTACCAACACCCACTTGACCTTTAAGTTCTGGCTGTGGAATCTTTGCACCGTCGAACTCGTGTTTTAATACAGCTGAACCCTGATTGAGTGAGAAAAGTTTTTGCACGTGATAACTGATTGAGCCCATAGCAGTATTGTTGTCAAACCAGATAAGGTTCGGTGCCCAATGACGAGCTACAGTGCTACTGAAAAGTGGGGCATAAGCAGCCATTTCAACAATGTCACCATTTCGCTCAAGTCCTGTCATATATGCGCCCTCTGCAAGTGCAGATTTCAAGAGATTGCTCTTTGCAGCATATTCGCCAAGGAAGATTTTAATAGCACCACCATAAATGGTGTCAGTCATTGTCTGGACTGTTCTTGTATAATTGTTTTCGTCATAATAGTCTGCGTGCTTTAAGAACCATTCAGGCTCGTTATAATAATGCTGGTCAACTGCACCTGCAAAATCTTTTGCATTAGTTGAGCCCATTTTGTCAAGCTCTGCTTTTGCATATTTATATGATGGAATATGATTCCAACCATTTATAGCATCTGCTGCACCTGATGAATAGATAAGTTCAAGACCTTCATAAAGCTTTGGATTCTTTGCCTTTGCTTCGTTGAATGCTTTAAGGAATGCGCTGTATCTTTCGAAATAATCCATATTCTCATTTTCATTGCCGATACAGATGTATTTGAGCTCAAATGGCTCTGGATGACCGAGAGATGCTCTCACTTTACCCCAAGTTGAATTTATATCACCACGGCAGAATTCAACTAAATCAAGCATATCCTGGACATATTGTGCGAATTCAGGAGTATCCATTGCAACAGGACCTTTGCCACGCATCTGGCAATAAAGTCCACAGTTTAAAACAGGCACACCAACAGCGCCGATATCTTCACAAAGCAAGAAATATTCATAGAAACCAAGTCCATAAGAGAAAAAGCTTGGATATGGGTCTTCTGTTGTTGCTAAATCAGTCCAGATGCTTGTGCCCTGACTTCTTGTTGCAACATCACCATATTTACCGTTAAAGAGAAGTGGAAGACCATCTTTGCCGACGCCGATTGAGTCTTTCCAGTCATAAGCTGTGATTTCGTCATAGCCTTCAATAACGCAACCGCCTGGGAAACGCAAGAATTTAGGCTGCATATCTTCGAGCAACTGACATAAATCTTTTCTTAATCCGTTTTCTCTACCCTTGAATGTATCTTCAGGGAAGAGAGAAATCATATCAAAATGAACTTCACCCTTGCCTATGAGAACCTGCAATGTTACGCCTTTTTCAGCATCAACTGATGATGTGAGCTTTGCTGAATATTTTTGCCATTCATTGCCCACTTTTTCAACTGTTGCAGAGCCAACAACCTTGCCATCAACTGCAAGATTTGCCTGAATGTTGCCTGTGTATTCAGCAGGTGCTTTAGCATAGAAAGTAAGATTGTATGTAGCATCTTTTGCAAGTGCCATTCCGTCAAGAAAACCTTTATTTTCAATACCTGCAAAGTTATCTGCATTGTTTTTCATAATGAGATAGCTTGGGTTGTTTTCATTAAGGCAATCCTTTGAAACCTGTGTAACTTTGATGTCAGCATTGTTCACTGCATTCCAGTTATAAAGATTATCACCTTGAGCCAATGCAGTAAACTCAAATGAACGGTTTGCAACCATTTCTGCATAAAGTCCACCGTCTGCCGCAAAGTTGATATCTTCAAAGAAAATACCAAAAAGCAAGTCGCTGATGTCGTGAATTTTATCCCCTGCATCAACGTTTAAAGTGTAGTTTGCAGTTTCTTTATTATAGTCTGAAACTGAATTAGCACCTGTGTTGTTTACAACAACATTGACAGGCTCGTTTTCTTCTGGCTCTTTTGGCGTGCAACCTGTAAAAACTGAGAGAAGAACCAAAGTAAGAGCAAGAGTTATCCCACAAACTTTTAAAAAGGCCTTTTTCATAATATTTCCCCTTTAATTTCATTTGAAATAATTATAATTGATTTGAAAATTTGTGTCAATAAAAAGTGTAAGAGCAGAATTGACAAATGGCAATATTTGGCGTAAAATTTATATATGATTTGGAAAGGGATTTATTTATAGCAAAGAAAGTTTTAACACCAGCAGAAGTTGAAATTAAAGCACTTAAAAAGAAATATCGCAAAGAAAAAACAGAAAAAATTATTCCTGTTTTTCTTGCAATTGCTATTGCAATCAGTGCGTTGATTATCGGCAAGGGTTCGGGTGCTGACAAACAACCTGAAAACAACACTGTGAACAATAACGCACAACAAGTTGTTCAAAATAATAACGATGCAACAAATACTGATTCAAATCAGGTTCAGGACCCATCAACAAGTGTTGATTTAACACCTGATAAAAACCTTGCAGATGACCCTGCTAACTGGTCAAAAGAACAAATCGTTAAGTTTTATAAACAATCGGCAGCAAAGTCACATGCTAGCGCTGAATCATCACAGACAATGACAATGCCTAAAATGGTTGTCAACGATGGTGATGGTGTTCTTGGTGGGTTTATTAAACTTGTTACTCCTGTGATTAATTCTGTTCTTGCAAAACAAGCAACAACTTATGGTGGAATTACAGGTGGTTACAACAATCTTGTTCCATCTGATGTTGCAAGTGCAAAAGCATATAAAGATGGTAAATATACAGTTATCGAAATGACAATGGTTGAGCAGACTGATGGTCTTTATGGCGAGCCACAGGATGGTACAGTTGGTCATGCTATCAATGTTCTTGGTAATGTTGCAACAGCTGTTGCAGAATTTCCACAGTTTGATATTAAATACGAAGAAGCTGATATCAAAATTCATTATGCTAACCCAACAGTTAAAGTAAGAATCAATGAAAATGGTATCATTGAAAAGGGTACATGGCAGTATACTGCACAGATTGACATCAAACATCTTCAGATTGAATCTGTTATGGTCGATAAAGCTGAAGCAGAAATCATTTACACTATAGTTGTTGGTGGTGGATTCTAATTAAAGTCTAGGGAGTGAGAAAATTGAAAAGACCATTTGCAGTAATTGGCTTTTCAATGCTTTCGTCGTTTTTAGTTGTTTCAAATTTATCATTTAATCAGACTGTTGCTGTCGTTTTGACGGCAACAGTTTTGTTTTGCCTGTTTTTACTTTTAAAGAAAACAAGAAACAACAAAATTATTTTATCAGTATTGTTATCTGTAGCTGTTTTTTCAACAAGTTTTATAGTGGTACAAAACGAATATGTAAACAAATCAAGTGGTGATATGCACAGAGAAATCAAGGGAGTTATCTGCCAAACGCCAAAGATTTCTGATTATGCCAATACGTATATAATTAAAGTCTATGGTGAAGATTATAAAATTCGTTATGTTTCAGAAACTGATAGGGGATTCAGACAAGGGGATATAGTCAGCGGTAAAGTAATTCTTCAAGAAAATAAAGAAAATATTGATTATTTTGAAAGCGCACTTGCGTCAAAGGTGTATTTTAACTGTTTTGAAAATGATGAAACCAAACTCAACTCTACAAATGATAAAAATATGATTTATTATTACTCTGGTATGGTTAAAGAGTGGTTTGTGAGTGTTGTTTCACATTACTTGCCATGTGAAAGCGGTGCAATAGCAAATGCAATGTCAATAGGCGACAGAACAGGACTTTCATATGAAACTACAACAATGTTTAACTATTCAGGAATCTCACATCTTTTGGTAGTTTCAGGCTTGCATATCAGCTTGTGGTCGTTAGGTATAATCAAAATTCTGCAAAAGAAAGAGAAAATCAGAAAATATGTAGTCCCAATTGGATTGGCTTGTTTAGTGGGTTATTCCATATTAACAGGATTTAGTGTGTCGGTTATTCGAGCAGGTCTTATGGTGGGGTTTGTACTTATCGGTAAACTATTTAGGCGCGATGCTGACAGCCTTAATTCTATTGGTTGTGCAGTAACATTTATTGTGTTGTCAAACCCATTTTCACCATATTCTGCATCTCTTTGGCTCACAGTTCTATCAACAACGGGAATTCTTGTTTTCAACGAGCCGATAAAGAATTGGATATTAAGTTTTAAAGCGTTTAAGTCATCAAAAGAAAATAACTTTGTAAATTTTGTAGTAACATCTGTTGCAATAAGTCTTGCAACGGCTATTTTTACGATGCCTGTTTTTATAATGTTCTTCAAAATGGTGCCCCTAGCATCAATACTCACAAATCTTTTAGCTGTAGATTTGGCAATGGTGTTGATGGTTTCAACAGTATTCGGTGTGCTTTGCCATAGTTTGCATTTGTTATGGCTATCACAACTATTGTTCTCTGCTGTAGGTGTGATTGGAACATTCTTGCAAACTGTAGCAAAAACTATTGGTATGTGGGAATATTCAACTGTTTCTGTTGCATCACCGATTTTTGACTATTTTTTGATTTTTGCAATATTTGTTGTTGTAATTGCTTATTGTTTAAAAAAGAAAAACATCAGTATTTTTAAGGGTACAGCAACATTTTTGTCTGTGGTGTTTGCGCTTATAATTTTGTTTACTACTGCCTATGATTACAACGCTGTGTCAATTCATATAAACAACGAAAACGACAATATGATAGTCCTTGCAAATTACAAAAAGGACACAACAATTTTCGGATGTCCAAATAAAAAACAAGCAACAACAATTCGCGATATAATGATGACCCATAATGCGAAAAAGATAGGTAATATTGTGACTGACACTAAAAATTTATCAATTCTAATGAATCTTGAAGAAAATCTTTTAGCGGACGAGAATTGCAAAATAAATGAGCTATCTAACCAATATAAAGTCACAAAAAATGAATATGGCACGGAAATAACCTATGAAAATGTAAATTTACTGTTAATAAATGATACTTCTTTTGAAAATTGCTTTGAAAATACAATTAAATATGATATAATTATTACAACTATGTTAAGTGAAGATGAAAAACTTTATTTGTCATCACTTCTACGAAATGAAAACTCACTTCTTCTCTGTGTGGAAGATGGTGAAACGGTAAGTATTAATTGTAAATGGGAGAAACTCTATGCCACTTATAACTGAACTTGAATTGAAAAAGCAAATTCAAGAGAATAAGATGTCAAATTGCTATCTTTTTTATGGTAGCGAAGATTATCTCAAACAATTTTATACAAATAAAATCTGTCAGAAATTTGTGACACCGGGTAGTGAAACTTTCTCTCTTCGCAAATATGACGGAAAAGATAACACTCTCGATGAAGTTTTAGAGGGTGCACAGTCCATGCCTTTTATGAGTGAATACTCAGTGGTTATTGCCCGTGATTTTCAGCTTGATTCTTTGGGCGAAGACGATAAAAATAAATTGACAGATTATCTTTCAAATCTCCCTGATACATCTATCACAATTTTTTGGATGGATAGCATTGAAGTATCCCCCCAAAACTCAAAATGGAAATGGGTTATTGATAATTTCAATAAATATGCAACAACCATAAACTTTGCAAAACCCGATATGCGCGAGCTTAAAAAGATTATTATGGCTTATGTTAAAAAACAGGGTTGCGTAATAAGTGATAAAACAGCGTTGTATTTGGTTGAGATTGTTGGCGATAGCCTTAATACTTTGTTCAATGAAATGGAAAAACTTTGCAATTTTGTGGGGCAGGGCAATGAAATCACAAACGAGCATATTGATGCTATTGCAGTTCGCTCATTAGAAGCAAGAGTTTTTGACTTGTCAAAGCTTGTGCTGAATCATAATCCACAGGGTGCTCTTGAATTGTTGCATAACCTTATGCTTCAAAAGGCAGAGCCTATTGACATTTTCGGCGTTATTTTAATGTCATTTGTTGATGTTTATCGTGTAAAAGTTGCTGTTAGCGGTGGCGAGAGTGCAACATATCCTGCAAAGTTTTTTGACTATCGAAACAAAGAATTCAGACTTACAAATTCAACACGCTCTGCATCAAAACTGTCAACAGAGCAGTTAAGAGAATGCTTTGATTGTTTCAGCGAAGCTGACCGTGCCCTTAAAAGCACCGCGCAAAGTGGCGAGTTGATTCTTGAAAGATTGATTGTTCAACTTTCATTGATAATTGCAAGGTAAAATATGATTAAGATTAATGAAGCAGTAATTGTTGAAGGCAAATATGATAAAATTAAATTGTCGGGTATTCTTGATACAGTTATAATCGAGACTGACGGTTTTGCCATCTTCAAAGATAAAGAAAAGCAACAGTTAATCCGTTTTTTGAGTGAGAAACGTGGAATAATAATTATGACAGATTCTGACTCAGCTGGGTTTAAAATCCGTTCATTTATAAACGGAATAACTAAAAGTGAAAACATAAAAAATGTGTATATTCCCGATGTTTACGGCAAAGAAAAACGCAAGACCGAAATGAGCAAAGAAGGCAAATTGGGAGTTGAGGGAATAAGCACAGAGCTTATTATGTCGGCTTTGCAAAAAGCAGGTGTTTTTTGTAGCGAAAATGAAAAACAAGAGGGTAGAGAAATCACCCGTACAGATTTTTTTGAAGACGGCATCAGCGGTCGTGATAATAGCAGTGAAATAAGAAAAAACCTTGCTAAAAGTCTTGGGTTGCCCGAAAGAATTTCATCATCGGCATTGCTTAAAATCATAAATTCATATATGACCTATGATGAATATAAAAATGCAATAAACAGTTTGATAAAATAATGAAAATATGATAGAATTTTATTTCTATTGATTCATAGATTGAGGTATTTATAAATGAGTGTAGAAAGAATTTTCCCTATAAATCGTCCTTATTATGACTTGCCACAGGTTGAAACATTTAAGGAAATGATTGACAGAAGTGAGAGTCTTTATTCTGACAGACCTGCTTATAAACTTAAGAATAAAGACGGGGTGCTTTATAATGTAACTTATAAAAAATTCCGTCACGACATTTATTATATAGGTAATAGTCTTGTTAAAAAGGGCTATTCAAGAAGTCATATCGCGGTTATTGGTGCAAGCTCATATCGTTGGCAAGTGACATATTTGGCAGTTACTTGCAGTGATAATGTTATCGTGCCAATAGATAAGGAATTGCTCACAGATAATATTATGGATATTCTCAAAGACTCGGATTCCGTAATGCTTTTTGGTGACAAGAAATATATAAACGCAATCAAAGAAAGAAAAGACGAATTGCCAGAAAACTTTGTGTTTATTTGCTTTGATGATGTCGAAGAAGACGGCGTTGAGAATTTTTCAGACTGGTTGCAAGAGGGTAGAGATATGTATCATAGTGGTACAAGATATCTCAACGATATAAAACTCGATAAAGATGCAACAGCAGCAATTCTTTTCACATCGGGTACAACAGGTGTTTCAAAAGGTGTTTGCCTTAGTCAATATAATATCTGCTTCGACGTTGTTAGCGTTTTAAGTGTGGTTAAGGTTAATCCCGATGACAACTGTTTGTCAGTGCTTCCAATTCACCACACTTATGAGTGCACAGTTGGATTTTTCGCATTCATTTATTCAGGTGCATGTATTTCATTTAGTCGTGGACTTCGTTATATTATGCAGGATATGAAAGAAGTTCAACCAACAATTTTCGTTACAGTTCCGTTGATGCTCGAAAAATTCCACGCAAGAATTGTTAAGAAAATCTCTGCAAAAACTGCAGGTAGTGCAATTTTTAAATTCGGTAAAAGTGCGTCAATGGTTGGTCGTGCATTCGGCTCAAAATCTATTGGTAGAAAACTTTTCAACGAAGTTATTGAAACCTTTGGTGGCAAGCTTCGTCTTATCGTTACAGGTGCATCTGCTCTTGACCCAAGAGTTGCAGAAGACTTTATGACAATGGGTATCGACCTTTATATCGGCTATGGTTTAACAGAAACCGCACCAATCGTAATGGTTAATAACGACCGTCTTATGCTCACAGATTCAGTTGGTACACCACTTCCAAATATTGAAGCAAAAATCCATAATCCTGATGATTTGGGCGTTGGTGAAATCTGGGTGCGTGGTCCAATGGTTATGCAAGGCTATTATAAAAACCCTGAAGCAACTGCTGAAGTAATCACCCCTGACGGATGGTTCAGAACAGGTGACTTAGGCGTTGTTGACGAGCATAACTGTTATAAAATCACAGGTCGTTGTAAGAATGTTATTGTTACAAAGAATGGTAAAAACATCTTCCCTGAAGAAGTTGAACTCTATCTTAACAACAACCCATTCATTGAAGAAAGTATGGTTTATGGTGAAGAAAGTGGCAATGACGAAACAACAGTTTCTGCACAGATTTACCCTAACTATGAAAAAATCAAAGAAAACCTTAAGCGTCAGGAATTGACACAAGAAGAAATCAGAAATGCAATTGCAGAAGCAATCAAAGAAGTTAACAAGAAACTTCCTGGATATAAAAAGGTTATGCAATTTGATGTCCGTGAAGAAGAATTTGTAAAAACAACAACTCACAAAATCAAGCGTCAGGCAAATATTAAAAAAGACAATAAAAAATAAACGAGGTAAAAATTATGACTTACGAAGCCAATTTCCCCGTGAACAAATCTTTTTATGAAGTTAATGAAATTAAAACTTTTAAAGAACTCATTGACAATAGTGAAAGACTTTATTCTGACCGACCTGCTTACAAATTAAGAAACAAGGACGGAGTTTATTATGATGTTTCATATAAACAATTGCGTCACGATGTTTATTATCTTGGTAACAGTATTATTAAAGACGGCTATTCAAGAAATCACATTGCCGTTGTGGGTGTGAATTCATATAAATGGGCTGTGACTTATCTTGCAGTAACTTGCAGTAACAATGTTATTGTGCCAATGGATAAAGAACTTACAGCAGATAATATGGTTGATATTTTGAGCGATTCTGACTCTTGTGCAATCTTTGGTGATAAGAAATATATCAAAGAGCTTTATGAGAGAAAAGATAGACTTCCGGAAGATTTCAAATTTTATTGCTTTGATGAAACTGACCCTGACGGTGTAATTTCTTTTGACGAATATTTTGAAGAAGGCAGAGCCTTATATAAAAAAGGTGTAAAGAGCCTTA
This sequence comes from uncultured Clostridia bacterium, assembly GCA_937898195.1. Lineage (GTDB taxonomy): Bacteria > Bacillota > Clostridia > Oscillospirales > Acutalibacteraceae > Fimenecus. The sequence goes on from CALEJD010000005.1 coordinate 14,037, forward strand.
ATGATATAACTCTCGACCCAGATGCAATGGTGTCACTTTTGTTTACATCGGGCACAACAGGTGTTTCAAAGGGCGTTTGTCTCAGTATGTCAAACATCTGTGGTGTTATTAATAACATCAGCGGAGTAGTTAAGGTTTATCCCGAAGACCAGCTTCTTTCAGTGCTCCCAATTCACCACACCTATGAATGTACATTGGGATTTTTACTTGTTCTCTATTCAGGTGCTTGCATAGCTTTTTGTCGTGGTATTCGTTATATCACTCAGGATATGGCAGATATCAAGCCAACAGTTTTTATTACCGTGCCATTGATGATTGAAAAATTCTATGCAAGAATTATGAAGAAAATCGGTGAGAAAAAGGGCGGTAGTGCAATCTTCGGATTCGGTAAGGCTGCATCATCTGTTGGCCGTGCTTTTGGCTCAAAGAATATCGGTAGAAAACTCTTTAATGAAGTTATCGAAAACTTTGGTGGCAGACTTCGTCTTCTCATTACCGGTGCATCTGCTCTTGACCCAAGAGTAGCAGAAGATTTTATCAATATGGGTATTGATATCTATATCGGTTATGGTCTTACAGAATGTGCACCACTTGTTATTGGTAACCATGATAAATTGATGCTTCCTAACTCAATCGGCACACCACTTCCAAATGTTGAGGCTAGAATCAACGACCCTGACGATTTGGGTGTTGGTGAAATTTGGATTAAAGGTCCAATGGTTATGATGGGTTACTATAAAAATCAAGAAGCAACTGACGAAGTGCTTACATCTGACGGATGGTTTAAAACAGGTGACTTGGGCGTTGTTGACAGAAATAACTGTTATAAAATCACAGGCCGTTGCAAGAATGTTATCGTTACAAAGAATGGCAAAAACATCTTCCCTGAAGAAGTTGAAATCTATCTTAACAATAACCCATTCATAGAAGAAAGTATGGTTTATGGCGTTGAAACTGAAAACGACGAAACAACAGTTTCTGCACAGATTTACCCTAACTATGAGAAAATTAAAGAGAATCTTAAACGTCAGGAAATCACTCAAGAAGAAATTCGTGAGCAGATAGCACAGGCAATTAAAGAAGTTAATAAAAAACTTCCATCATATAAAAAGATTATGAATTTTGATATTCGTGAAAACGAGTTTATCAAAACAACAACACAAAAAATTAAACGCTATGCAAACCTTAAACAAAATGAAAAGGTTGAAGAAGAAAGCGTTGAAGAAACAACAGGGGAAGAAAAATGATTTTAGGACAAGGTATGAATGAAGAATTTTCAAACGGCAAAAAAGTTTTGGCTTTGATGGCGTCCCCAAGAAAAACGGGATACACAGCAAAACTTTTGGGCGCACTTCTTCGTCAATTCCCAAAAGGGACAAATATTGAAATCGTAAATCTTTATGACCTTAACCCGACTCCTTGCAATGCTTGTGGATATTGCAAAGCAGTTACAGGTTGCTCAAAAAAAGATTTAGAAGAATTTTTCAAAAAGTTTGAAGATGTGGATATAATAATATTTGCAACACCAATTTATTTTATGGGTGTTCCAGCACCAATGAAAGCACTTATTGACCGTTTTCAGCGTTATTATGAGGCTCGTTTCCGTCGCAATATGAAAAATCCTATTGAGAAACGAAGAAAAGCAATCATAATGGTTACAAGTGGCTCTGACGGTGAAATTGGTTATGAAGTCATCAAACATCAGTTGATGCAGGCATTCACAGTACTTAACATTGAACTTTGTGGCACAATGCTCGCAAGAAATACTGATAAATGTGGTATTGATAGTACTGATATTCAAAAAGCAGAAATGCTTTATAGGAGCGTGAGATAAAATGGCAATTACAAAAGTTAATCTTGAAAATTTTGCACAAGAAGTGCTCAAAAGTGAAAAGCAAGTCCTTCTCGATTTTTATGCTGACTGGTGTGGCCCTTGTCAGATGATGATGCCAGAGATGGAAGCTTTTGCAGAAGAAAACGAAAACATTAAAGTTTGCAAACTCAATGTTGACGAGTCAACAGACCTTGCAGTAACTTTCGGTGTTATGAGCATTCCAACAGTCCTTCTTTTTGATAACGGACAAGAAGTTAAACGCTTTGTTGGCGCAAAAGAAAAACATCAGATTGCAGAATTCTGCGCAGAATAAAAGAAAAACGGTGAGTAAAACTCACCGTTTTTTTATGGTCTGCATTTAACGATTGCTTCTGTAATATTTGTTAAAACAAGGTCACCGTGTTGGTTATATGCGTGAATTGTCAACTCAACAATTCCGTTTTTCTCACTTCGTTTAGTAAGCCCTGTCACATGAGCCTTTGCAGTAAGAACATCATCAACATAAACAGGCTTTAACCACTCAATTTTTGTTGATTTTCCTGCTAAAAGGTCATCGCCGAATAAATCAACTTCAAGATATTTTGCCCATACAGACATAAAAGACATAACACCCGGTGCAATAAGCCCACCAAAGGGACTTTTCTTTGCATATTCTTCGTCGGTGTGTAATGGAATATTGTCATAAATACGGGCAAAATCCATCATTTTTTCTTTTTCAATGATAGCAGATGGAATATCAACTGTCATACCAATTTTAACATCATCAAAATACATTAAATTCACCCGATTTTAATATGTGCCGAATTTTGAAAATTATTATTTAATCAAATCCTTTATAACTTCGCCTGCAATAATAAGCCCTGCCACACTTGGCACAAAAGAGATGCTTGCAGGGGTGCGTTCGCCGTCATTTTGTGGTATTTCAGTTGAATAAAGCACCTTTAATTTTTTTACATTTCTTGCTTTTAATTCCTTGCGCATAACTCTGCAAAGGGGACAAGTATCTGTCTTGTAAATATCAGTAATTTTAAATGCGGTCGGGTCTAATTTGTTGCCAGTACCCATTGATGCTATCATTGGAATACCCAATTCCTGAGATTTTATTGCCAAATCAATTTTTGCAGTAACATTATCGATTGCATCTACGATATAATCGTATTGGGATAGTTTAAATTCTTCGCTGTTTTCAGGCAAATACATTTTCACAATTGGTGTAACTTCGCAATTTGGGTTAATGTCAAGAATTCTCTCTTTTGCTACATCTGCTTTGTCTTTGCCGATAGTTGAATGAAGTGCATATAATTGACGGTTAATATTTGTAATGTCAACTGTGTCTTTATCAACAACTGTCATTTTTCCAACACCTGAGCGTGCAAGTGCCTCAGCCACATAAGAGCCGACACCACCAAGCCCGAAAATAATAATGTTTGCATTTTTAAGTTTTTTGAGATTATCTTTGCCTATTAATCTTTCAGTACGAGAAAATTCTTCCATTTTATTGTCACCAACTTTATCAACGCTTTGCGTTATAATGAAGTAAATCCTTATGGATTTATGAAGTATCCTGACAGATATGAAGTAACTTCGTTATGAAGTATGCCTTACGGCATATTTAGGATTTGCTTCACTTCATATTTACAAAGTAAATACTTCATAATCGTACGATTACTTCATATTGCGTAGCAATACTTCATTGTTATATTTATTTAAACCCTAAAATCTCATAAATAGGATATCCAAATCCACCAGGAGTTTCTCTTATGCAAACATATTGAGCACTTCCTAAAGTTATATATTCGTCTTCTTCCTCATTTATAAGGTCATAATAGACATCAATACGTACTTCATTTCCCTGTTGATTGACAAAATCAAGGAACGGAGGTTTGCCGGTTACGTAATAAGTTATCTCTGCATCATATTCAACTGTTTTGCTTTCGTCAGCACTGATTTTGTTGAGTCCGCCATACGTGAAATAAGATAAAACACATACAACAGTAAGAACAGCAACTGAAATTTCTAACAATGTCTGATTTTTGATAAAATCTTTATCGAATATGAAAAAGAAAATTGATGCAGTAATGAGCAAAGACCAAATAATTAGGCATATAGCCCAGATGGCGTTGTTACCACCAATAGTGAAACCGTAAAGACAACAAAATGTCACAATTGCAAGCAATCCACCAACAACCGATAATATTATTTTATTTGTTCTGTTCACTATATTTCAACCCCAATTCTGCATTCTGCATTTTGAATTCTGAATTTATTTTACCATATTGAAAAATTCCCTGCAATAGTGTATAATCTTTTTTTGGAAATTTATATATTAAGGATGATATTATGAAACTCGGTATCGTAGGTTTGCCAAATGTCGGTAAAAGTACACTTTTTAATGCTATAACAAATGCTGGTGCACAGTCTGCTAACTATGCATTCTGCACAATTGAGCCAAATGTGGGCGTTGTTGCAGTGCCAGATTATAGAATTGACAAATTAGCAGAAATGTATAATCCTGCAAAAATTACTCCTGCTACAATTGAATTCGTTGATATTGCAGGTCTTGTAAAAGGCGCATCAAAGGGTGAAGGTCTCGGTAATAAATTCTTATCACATATTCGTGAAGTTGATGCAATTATCCACGTTGTTCGTTGCTTTGATAATGACGATATTATCCACGTTGAAGGTAGTATTGACCCACAGCGTGACATTGAAACAATCAACCTTGAACTTATTCTTTCTGACGTTGAAATTCTCGACAGAAGAATTACAAAGAGTGAAAAAGACCTTAAAGGAGACAAATCACTCCAGAAAGAAGTTGATTTCTTAAAGCGTCTTCGTGGCGAACTTGAAAACGGTGTTAATGCTCGTGCAGTCGAAATGGACGACGAAGAAAGAGAAATTCTCTCTACAGTTGCACTTCTTTCATCAAAACCAATTATCTATGCTTGCAATATGAGTGAAGAAGATTTCGCAAATGATATTCGTGACAATGCAAGATACAATGCAGTTTGTGAGCTTGCAAAAGCAGAGGGCGCAGAAACACTTCCTATCTGTGCTGAACTTGAAGCACAGATTGCTGAACTCGATAAAGAAGAAAAAGAAATGTTCCTTGCAGATTTGGGTATTGAACAGGGTGGTCTTGACCTTCTCATTCAGCGTTCATATAACCTTTTAGGACTTATCTCATACTTAACTGCCGGTCAACCTGAAGTTCGTGCTTGGACAATCAAAAAAGGAACAAAAGCACCACAGGCAGCTGGTAAAATTCATACTGACTTTGAACGTGGATTTATTCGTGCAGAAGTTATCCACTTTGACGACCTTATTGCAAACGGCTCAATGCAAGCTGCAAAAGAAAAAGGTTTAGTCCGTTCAGAAGGTAAAGAATACGTAATGAAAGACGGAGATATTGTTCTCTTCCGTTTTAATGTATAAAACGAAAAAAGTGCTGAATGCTGAGTGCTAAATGCTGAATGGAGTATTAAAATGAGCGAAAATACAATAGAGAATAAAAGTTTTGATTTTGCAGTAAGAATTGTTAATCTTTATAAGTATTTAACTACTGAGAAAAAAGAATATGTTATGTCAAAACAGTTACTTAGAAGTGGAACAAGCGTAGGTGCTAATGTTGCAGAGGCAGAAAGAGCACAAACTAAGCCGGATTTTCACAGTAAAATGAGTAATGCAGTAAAAGAGGCAAATGAAACTTATTATTGGATTAAATTGTTATATAAAACAGAGTATTTGACAAAGAACGAATTTGAAAGTTTGGATAGTGATATAAATGAAATTCTTTCAATTTTAATAGCAATTTGTAAAAATTCAAAATAATTCAGCACTCAGCACTCTACATTCAGCATTGAATATGCGTTCGTAGCTCAGTTGGATAGAGCGTCAGACTCCGACTCTGAAGGCCGCTGGTTCGACTCCAGTCGAGCGCGCCATTAAAATATAGAATGTGTTACAAAAAATAAAAGGATTTGCAATTTTACAAATCCTTTTTTCTATAATTGTGTTTTGCACTCTGCGTTCTGCACTCTGCACTTCAAAACTTACCAAGTTTTAATAATTTCAGGATTTTTGAAGATTTCTTCAAGTTTTTTCATAAATGGCACAACATCATTGAGAGCGCCGATTCTGTGGTCAAAGGTGAGAGTAACGGGCATAACTTTCTTTGTGCCTAAATCGATTTCACCTTTGCTATTTTTAAAGACAAATTCTTCATCACGAACAGTGCCAACACCCATCATAAACACTTGTGGATATAAAAGTGGTGCATGGGCACTAAAACCGTTGAGATTTAGTGTGCCATAGTTTGAGAAACAAACAGTTCCTTCACCGACATGTTCTGGTGAAAGTGCATTTTCTTCTTTGGGTGCACGGTGGAACAAATCAGAGATTTTACCCATTTTGCTTTTACCAAAAGCACCTTTGACAGTCATTGCAACTGCTCGTGGCATCTGGCTTGAAAGCATCATTGCAATTCCACGGCGCAAGGTAAGGTCTGTGTAAGTGCGTTTAATATCAGTTGTTTTCATTCGTGTAACAATATCTGTGATTTCTTCTTGAAGCTCTTTGAGATTCTTTTCTTCAGCAGAAAGAATATTAACGGGGAATGTTTCACCATTGTCGAGAAGAACAGGCATTGCAATATTCATATGCTCTTTAATAATAAGACGACCTGATACTGAATATGGTTTAAAATCAATGTGAGCATTAAGCCTTGGGGCAATTTTCAAGCCTTCAACCATTGCTTTGATAACAATTGTGTTGAATGAAAGAGAATATCCGCACTCGCTTTTGAATGCTTTATATTCTTCCCACATTTTTGTAACATCAAGGTCTAGAGTGTATGACGCTGCGGGTTGAGTGGTAGAAGAAGACAATACATATCCATTGCATTTTCTTTTAACTTCACCAAAATATTCGACCTTGTCGCCATTCATGGGGCGACCAAGTGTTTTATCAAGAAAAGTTTTAAGTCCCATATTTTTTCTCCCTAGTGTGTAAAATCATATTTAGTATATCAAAACAAGTGAATTCCGTCAACGAAAAAGTGTTGACAAAATAATAAACAGGTAGTATAATACATTCACGATTAAAAGCTTTAAAGTGCTAAAGCGGTACTTAGTAAACATAAAAAGAGGCGACTTATAATGAGAAAAGGTAATTTAATGAGTGTGCGTCACGATATTCGTGTGCTTGATGCTACAATCCGTGATGGTGGACTCTGCAACAACTTTGAGTTTAGTGACGAATTTGTCCGTGAGCTTTATAAAACAAACATTAAATGTGGCGTTGACTATATGGAGTTCGGTTATCGTGCAAGTCGCAATCTTTTTAACGAAGAGGACCACGGTAAATGGAAATTCTGTAAAGAAGAAGATATTCGTGCCATTGTGGGTGAGAATGTTTCTGATATGAAAATCGCAGTTATGGCTGATGTTGGTCGTTGCGATTTCAAGACAGATTTCATTCCGAAAAAAGATAGTGTAATCGATATGATTCGTGTTGCGTGTTATATACATCAGATTCCCGCAGCCGTTGAAATGATTAATTATTTTAATGAGTTGGGTTATGAAACAACTTGTAATATTATGGCAATTTCACAAGCAAGCTTCAATCAGATTGATGATGCTTTGGAGATGCTTGGAGAGTCAAAGGTTGACGTTATTTATCTTGTTGATAGTTATGGCTCATTATTTCCTGAAAATGCCGCTGAACTTGCAAAAAAATATCTTGAATATGGTGAAAAATACGGAAAACAAATTGGCTTTCACGGTCACAATAACCAGAACCTTGCCTTTGCCAATACAATAGAAACTCTTTCATATGGTATTTCTTATGTTGACGCAACAGCACTTGCAATGGGTAGGGGAGCAGGAAACTGTGCTATGGAGCTTATGCTTGGTTTCCTTAAAAATCCTAAGTATAGCATTTATAGTCTTCTTCGCTTTATTGAAAAATATATGATTCCACTTAAAGAATCAGGTGTTCAGTGGGGATTTGACTTGCAATATATGTTCACGGGTCAACTTAACAGACATCCAAGAGAAGCAATTCGTTTTACAGAACAAAACAGAACTGATTATACAGAATTTTATAAAGAATTATTAGATAACTTTTAAAAATACGGCAGAATTTGATTCTGCCGTATTTTTCTTGCCATTTTGTATGTAATAGTCTATAATCATATTAATACATTTTTCTGTTAAGGAGAATAAAAATGGAAAAAGTGAGAGACTTAATAAATAATATTAAACAACATTGGAATACTCCTGCCGAGGGGAACTATGTGCCATATAAAGAAGTAGTCACAATTGGTGTTGCAGGTTTCGGTGTTAACTGGACTTCATATCTTGCAAATTCAATAGGACTTAGTGCATCAAACTTTCTTGTAGGTGCAAGTATCGGTCTTCAACCAATGGATTTGCAGATTATGCTCATAATTGCAAACATTGTTGGTATGCCTATCGCATTTTTCAGGGGTTGGCTTTTTGATAACCACAAAATGAAAGGTGGCAAGTTTATTCCAATAATGCTTCGCACACCTATTCCGATTGTTGCCTTGTCAACATTGTTTGTGTGGTTGCCTTATGAAAACTGGCAATATAACACCAAGGTTATTGTTGTTTGGTGTATGTATATGTTAGTGCAATTTTTCTTGTGTCTCTATAACGAGGGTTGGGCATTCTTTCAGCAAGTTGTCACCCCTAATGCACAAGAGCGTGCAAATGTAATGAGTATTTTCCAGATTCTCTATTCATTAGCACCTACTCTTACAGGACTTGTAATTCCGACAATCGCAGGTTTGACCTTTGGTATGAATAATATCTGGACATATCGAATTATTTGTCCGGCGTTTACTATTGTTGGTCTTGTTATTCTTCTTGTTTTCTTCCCGAAACTCAAAGAACGAATTATTCTTCCTAAAAGACCAGTTGAATATGTCAGCATTGTTGATTCTCTTCGTGAAGTTGCAAAAAATAAATACTTCTGGATTATCAACTCAGCGGGTTGGATAGGTTTTCTTGAAGGCGCTTATGCCGTTATTTTAAGTTGGTCGTTTATTTATGCTTTCAATGGTGAAAAACAGACATATCTTGGACTTGCAAACACCATTATCGGTAACGCAGCACTTTGGTCAATGGCATTAGCACCATTTCTCATCAAATGGATGGGCAAACGAAACCTTCTTATAGCACATAATATTGTTAATATTGTGCTTATGCTTTGTCTTGTGCCATTCTATGAAAACTTGTTTATAGTCTGCGTAATTTTCTATCTTAACACATTTGTAAACACATTCCAGAATGTTTATATGGCAAATATCAATGCAGATATGCGTGACTATCACCAGTGGAAAACAGGTGTTCGTGTTGATGGTCTTTTTGGACCTTTAGGACTTATCGGTACAGTTTTAGGCTTCTTTACAGGACTTGTTATTCCTGCTGTTTATGAGCATATGGGACTCAAAGACGATTATGATGTGCTTTATAACGACGAAATGAGAAACAATCTGTTTGATGTGCTCATTATTTGTTCAATTGTGGGTGCTGTGCTTAATCTTATTCCATATCTTTTCTATGATTTGACCGAAGCAAAACATCGTGGTTATGTTAATGTTCTTAAAATCCGTGCAATGTTTGAAGACTATGGAAACGGAGAATTAGAAGATGCTCAACTTGTTGATGCAATGAAGATTATTAAGGGCGCGCAAGGTAATTTAGAGAAGAAAAAGATTGATAAATCTTTAAATAAAGCGGAAATTAAAGCGATTAAAAGACACAACGAATTTGTTGAAAGTTTACCGATTGTAAAAGAAGAACTCAATAAATTCAATACAGAAAGATATAAATTACAGCTTGAATCAGCAAAGAAAACAATGGCTCTTGGTGAAGTTTATCTTTATGATGATTGGAAAACAGAAAAGAAAGATGCAAAGCGTCTTCCAAAATCAACAAAAGAAGAAAAACTTATCCGTGCTGATGCAATTAAACTTGCCCGTGAGAAAAAGCGTAGTGCGAAACTTCTTCATAAGCACGGTAAAGAAAATCTTGTTGTGCCAGACGAAAGAATTCCTGAAGAAATCAAAAACCGTGAATTTGCAAATGAACAAGAGCGTCGTCAGGCAAAAACAGAGCTTAGAGCATATACAAAGGGTGTGTCTATTTATCGCAGAATTACAAAACCATATAATGATGCGAGAAATCTCATAATTCAAGCAGAAAACTACACGCATTTAGATGAAATTGAAGAACTTTATAAAAATATAATAAATGCATAAAAATAAGGGGTTGCTATCAACCCCTTAAATTATTATACAAATCTATATTCAGCACCACTTGCGCCAATTTCAAAGTGAAGTTTTACAATGCCTAAATCAATCCCTGAACAAAATCTTCCTGTTGCTTCAGCTTTGACTTTATTTCCATCAAGCATTGTGAAACGGAATTTCTGCTTGTTCATTGCAGTTGGTGCGAGCAATGCACATTGCATACCTTCCATAAACCAAGAGGGCATATCTCCACGTAATCTGAAAAGAAAATCGATAAGTGTATTTTTATGTGGTTTGCCCTGTGTTTCACCATAGCCTATTGCGATAACACAAACCAACTTTTCATCTTTATTGATATTGCTTTTTGCTTTTTTTCTGTTATAAGTGCCAGCAACCCAACAGGTGTTAAGACCGAGCATTTGTGCCTTGAGAACAATTTTTTCGCCGAAATATCCACATTTCTCTTGCAAGTCATCGCTCTTTTTACCAGCTAAAACGATATAGTTTGCAACACCCTTAAAGCCACCACGTTTTGCGAGAATATTATCAAATGCCTCTTTCTCATTTGTAATAAGTTTAATGTTGAGTCCGCTCTCTTTGTTGCAGAGTGCAATTTCATTTTGCAATGCTTCAAGGGTCACGCCTTCAATTTTTTGGTCTGTGTATGAACGAACTGAATGTCGTCTTGCAACAGCTTCTAAAATTTCCATAAAATCACCTTGTAAAAATTATACAATAAAATAAGAATTATTGCAATATAAAATAAAACATTGGTTGACTCAGTCACAATAAAAGAGTAAACTAAAATAAGATTCAGCTAAGGAGACTTAAAATGATTATATTATTTATTGTTTTAGCAATTTTAGTTGTGTTAGCTTTAGTATTGGCTTTTAACACAATGAAAAGTATTAAAAATGCAAGAAAACTCACAGAATTTAAACCATTCTATAATGACGACGAAATTATGAATTATGCTCTTCGTCTTCAAAAGATGATTAAGTGCAAAACTGTTTCAGTGGAAAATAGTTACGATGATACAGAATTCTCTAAACTTCGAGACGTTATGACGGAACTTTTTCCCACAATACATAAAACTGCTGAAAAAATGACATTCGGGGACGATTGCTGGATTTATAAAATCAAAGGCAAAGACGAAACAAGAAATATTATGCTTATGTCACACCACGACGTTGTGGATGTAAGCGGTGAGTGGAAGCATGACGGATTTGGTGGCGAAATTGTTGACGGTAAAATCTGGGGTAGGGGTACAGTTGATACAAAAACCCCACTTTTTGCAGAATTTTCTGCTCTTGAAGAATTGTTGAATGAAGGTTTCCAGCCACCTTGCAATATATGGATTGGCTCGTCACATAATGAAGAATTGGGTGGTAACGGAATACCACTTGCAAACGAATATTTCAAAGAGAATAATATAAAATTTGAAGTAATTCTTGACGAGGGTGGGGCACTCATTGAGCCACCACTTGCAGGAATGAAAGCAGACAAATGTGGAATGGTAGCAGTTCACGAAAAAGGAAGAATTTATCTTAAATGTACTGCAACAGCCGGTAATGCTCACGCATCTCTCACAGCGGGTGCACAGGCTACAACAGTTGAAAGAATGTCAGCTTTTATAAATGAAATAATGTCAACTGATATTTTCATTCGCAAAATTAATCCACAGGTCGAAGCAATGTTTAAACACATGGCACCATATCTCGCATTTCCAATGAATATGCTTCTTTCAAACCTTTGGCTTTTCGGTGGAATAATCAAAAAGGTTATGCCAAAAATCAATGCACAAGCAGGCGGACTTATCGGCACAACTTGTACATTTAACAATATTGAAGGTAGCACAAAAGAAAAAATCTGTACTGCTAAAGCGTTTCTTCGTCCCGTTAATGAAGAAGACTTTGCAAAGGATTTAGAAGCCTTTAAAGAGATTGCAAAGAAATATGATATTACTGTTGAAATGACAGAAGACAGTGAATATCACGGCCCTGCTGATATGACTAAACTACCATTCCAGTACACAATGAATTGTATCGGCGAAATATTCCCACAATATCCCGCATCACCATTTATTCTCCCAGCGGGTACAGATGCGAGAACACTTACAGATGTGTGCGATTGTGTGCTTCGTTTTGCACCAATTAAGTTGTCAGCTCAACAGTTAGGCTCAGTTCACGCAGAAAACGAGAATATCGATATTGATTCAGTTGCCAACGGCGTAGCATTCTATAAGTCTTTTATTAAGAATTATAAATAAAAACAGCTTACTCTGATTAGTGTTCAGAGTAAGCTATTTTTTTATAAAAGTTGGGTCTGTAGTTCTGTCCAAAATATAATCAACACTCACATTATAAAAATCTGCGAGTTTTATAAGAATGGATGACGGCAAATCATTTTCACCGGTTTCATATTTTGAATATCCTGTCTGAGACATTCCTAAAATTTTTGCAACTTGTGTTTGAGTAAGGTCTTTATCTTCTCGTAAATCACGAATTCTTTTATACATATTATCACCAAAAACAGTATATTATAATCTGTTTTAGGTTATTGACATTTAATCTGAAACAGGTTAAAAGATTTGTGTTGACAATTTAAAATTAAGGTCATATAATTCAGTTAAAGGGTAAATAGGGAGGATGATAATATGGTAGGTAAAGCTATCAAGAATTATGCACAAGAAAAAGGAATGACCATTAAAAATGGTGTTGCTTTTGGTGTTTATCGTGGATTTATGATGTCAATGCAAGAGGGCAGTGGTTGGAAATCTGTTTCTTTTGCGGTGAGATTTGATAATGAGAATGCAAAAGATATTCTCAACGGATATTTCTCTCAAAAAGAAATAAAAAGAGATTACCGCGTGAGCGAAGCAACTTTATCACCTAATTCAGTTGTTATTGTATTTCTTGATAATCCAGGAACAATGAAGAGAATTATAGAGTTTATCGAAATAGTTTGTGATAAGTTCAATGAACTTGGTGGCAAGGGTGCAACTTATTGCAGTTCGTGTGGTCTTGAACTTGATTCGTCTGCAGTGCCTGTTTTAATGAATGACGTTGTTTATTTGTTACATGGTTCTTGCTTAGAAAAAGACACCGAAGAAATGAACTATATAAACGAAGAAAAGAAAAACAATGGTAGCACAGTAATTGGTGCAGTTGGTGCTTTTGTTGGTGCAGTTATCGGTGCAATACCTTGGGCAGTTGCATACTACTTCGGTTGGTTTATTGCTGCGTTAGGTCTTGTGATTGGACTTACATCTAAAAAAGGTTATGAATTGCTTAACGGTAAAGAAAACAGAGCAAAAGGCATAATTGTAATTGTAGCAACCGTATTTGGTGTGCTTTTAGCTGAAGCAGTTGCAGTTATTGTATCAATATATTCAATTTGGCAAAGTGACCCTGAGTTTGCAGATTTTGGTGTGACTATTTTTGATGCAGCTTATACTTTTGCCTATGCTTTAGGAACTGACCCCACAATTATATCTGATATGGCGGGGGATATTGCTCTTGGTTTATTCTTTGCGGGATTAGGCATCTGGCAGACAATAAGAGACATTTTCAAGGCAAACGGTAAAAACGCAAATAAATTTATAAGACTTGATTAAAATACAAACGGGATGTCATTTGACATCCCGTTATGTTTTGTTAATTTGAAATTGTCGAACAAAAAGACCGAGTAGCAAAAACTACTCGGTCTTACTTTTGTATTCAATTAAAGTCTTGATGCTGCTGCTTTATCAAGGAAAATATGTACATTTGGGTGAAGTTGTAAAACTGATGCAGGGCAAGATGGTGTAATGTCACCATTAACAAGACCGTCGATAGCGTCAGACTTTGAGCGACCTGTTGCAATGAGAATAATCTGTTTTGATTTCATAATTGAAACAGTACCCATTGTGAGTGCATAGTGTGGCATTGTGTCTTCATCAAAATATACTGAGTTTGCGTCAATAGTACTCTGTGTAAGACGGACTTTGAATGAACCCTTTGTGAATTTGTTTGCTGGCTCATTGAAACCGATATGACCGTTTCTGCCAACACCCAAAAGCTGAATGTCAATTTTGTTTTCTGTGAGCAAATCGTCATAACGCACACATTCTGCTTCCGCATCTTCTGCATTACCGTTTAAGAAATTAACATTTTCTTCTTTTACGTCAATGTGATTGAAAAGATTTTCATGCATAAATGTGTAATAACTGTTTTTGTCTTCAACAGGTAAGTCGCAATATTCGTCAAGGTTAAAAGTAGTAATATCTTTAAAACTTACCTTACCTTTGTTGTATGCTTTAATAAGAGCTTGATATGTAGGCACAGGCGAAGCACCTGTTGCAAAACCTAAAACAGAATCTGGTTTTTCATTAACTTGTTCAATAATCAAATTGGCAACTGCTTTGCCGATTTCTTCAGCGTTGTTAAAAATATGAAGTATCATTCTTTACACCTTCTCTTAAACTTTTTGAAACTTTATTTTACCATATATTTGAAAAAATGCAATAAAAAAGGGAGAATTTCTGTCCCTTTTTAAATTATTTATTAAGTTTTTTATCAATTATTTTGTGATAAGAGCCAACTGATAAGTATGAAATAAAAGTGAAAATCACACCAATTGAAGAACGAATGCCGTTTTCTCCTATAATAGGTAAAATTGACACGGCAAAGAATATAACAAAGTTTATTATATGGAAAATCATATTACGCTTTAACGCGTTTTTACCTATTGAAAACAGCGAAGAAATAATATCTGCCAAAGAGAAAATTATTATACAAGCAATTAAAAGAAGTATGCAGAAATATGCCTTATCTGACAACCACATATCAAAAGTCATAGCGCCGTTGTCAGCGTTACCAACTGTGGCAATAATTGATTTAATAAGGGTAATCAAGGAAATGTTAGTAGTTTCGAATGTTTCGCGATTAAGCTGTGAATACATTGGCAGACACATCCACAAAAGTGGAGAGAACATAAGAATAAATCTTGTAATCTGTTCTTTGCCACCAAAAGCAGAAGTTTTAATGTTATTAAGCACTCTGTCAACTGCTTCTTGCTCTTTCATTGCTTTTTCGTGGTCTGCCTGAAGTCTGTTATCCAAATCATAATACACCAAATTTGTGTTACATTTTGGGCAATTCTGTTTCATATAGAAAGGGGATAACTTTTCGTTGCATTTTGGACAATTACTCATTTTCGCCACCTCCTGAAACTTCTAATGAGAGTTTCTGTCTGCGCTCAGCCATTTCTTCACGAACTTGTCTGAGTTTGTCACCTGTAAGGTCATACCAAATATATGGAATAAGTGGTAATAAACCAAGCACAGCCGGTGCTAATGTGAACATACCCCAAATGAGAGTGTCTGTGTATTCATAAGCCTTAACAGTCATTGTTTCTGTTTCACTTATTTGAACAAATGTAAGACCGATTACAGGAAGAAGCAAGTTGCCGATTGTACCTGAAATTGAACCTGTAAGCTTGCCCACGAATGTAAGCACAGAGAATGAAACACCTTCGTTTCTCTCACCGGTTTTCCATTCCATATAGTCAATAGTGTCACCAATCATTTCAGTTGGAATAACCATATTGATTGTGTTGAAGAAAGAGAAAAGAAGATTTTGCACCATAAGAAGTGGCACAACAACCCAAAGGTTTGTAAAGCATTTAACACCGACTAAGAACACCACAATACCACATACAAGCCTTACAAATCCGTTAAGGAAGATAATTTGTCTGTTATCAAATCTCTGTTTTACCTTTGGAATAAGAAGATATGTAATAAAGCCTAAAATTGTACCAGGTAATGCAATAACGATTGTTAGTGAGTTCATTTGCACAACTTCAGAATAGTAATAGGCTTGGAAAAATCCACCAATGCCACCCACGGCACCAAGCACATTACCAATAACAATCAAAAGTAATGGCTTATTCTTAACAAGTGCCTTGAATCCGTCAAGAACACTTGGCTCTTTGATGGTCTGAACAACTCTTTCTTTTGTGCAGATACCCGAAAGTGAGAAAAGTGCCATACCTAATGTGCCTGAAATTACAGCCATAAGCAAGAAAACTTGTGATAATGAAAGTGGGATTGAACCGTTGTTACTTAAATCCATAAGTACTGTAAGAATTGTTGTTGAAAGACCACCAATAAGACCTGAAACAAATCTTGCAGAAGAAATAACTCTTGTTCTGTCAGAAGGGGATGGGCTGATTGCAGCACTCATTCCCCAGAAAGGAACATCACCTAGGGTGTAGAAAAGTTCCCATATAAAATATGTTATAAACATATATATAATTTTTGCAGTTGTCTCTGCGTTTGGTCCTAAAATCTGTGGACCAGCAAAAAGTGCAATAGTGGCAATTCCCAAAGGAATAGGCACGATTAAAAGATAGGGACGAAGCTTGCCGTATCTTGTTCTTGTTCGGTCAATAATTGAACCCATAAGAGGGTCATTGATTGTGTCCCAAAGACCCCAAAAAAGCATCATTGCTGCAACTGCTTCAGGGGGCACACCAAAAACCTTTACAAAGAAGAGTGAAAGATAACTACCGGCAATAATGTTATAACCAAAGCATTGACCCGCATTGGCGATACCATAAGCTACGGTTTCTTTGACACCTACATAACGGATGTCGCCATTGTTTTGTGCCATAGGTTATTTTCTCCTTCCCTTATTTCTGTCTTTAAATGCTCCGCCTTTGTCGTTGAGCATAAAATGTTCTTTTGAAAGCCAATAAGTAAATTGCTCTTTTGTATCTCTGTGATAATTAAACACTCTGTCACGAACTTTATCATAAAGGTCAGTTGCAAGTGAGCATGTGTTTTCTTCGCCATCAGCAGTAATCGCAAGAACAACAATATTACGGTCAACCGGCAACTCAAAAGTAGTTGATTCAGGGTTTATTGTGATAGTTGATTTCCAGAAGAATAACTGTTCACATTGAGCATCGCCATCTGCTTTGTGTGAATGTGTAAATTCAAAGCCTAATTTGCCGTGCTTTGTAAATGCGACTTCTTTGAAATCATATAAATCCCAACCGGCATAATATTCTCTGATATCATTTACACGAATTTGTTTGCCACCAAAGGTTGCAACCTTGTCGCCGTTAAGAGATGCGACGAGAAGATGCACTCTCTTAGTACCCCTTGGCAAGAATAATGTCTGACCACCACAGAGAATAGCTTTTTTATCTTGTGAAATTAAGAACTTAACACCATCAACATAGATTTCTTCAGGTGTAATTTCCCAAGGGATTGACTTGTTGATTACAGGAAGATTGCCGTTTCTTGAAGTGTTGTTACTATAAGCCACAATATTACCAGGACAATGAATATCTAACTGGTCAGGCTCTTTATATGGCAAGCGGTCAACAGTTAAAGCAAAGGTCTTGATTTCATAAGGTTTAAGGTCAAAAATGAGTTTTCCGTCAGTAATTTCAACATCCTTGATATGCTCTTCTGACGCATAAACTTCACGAGCAGATTTGATTCCACCATAGATTGAAAGTTCAATGCCTTTTTGCTCTTGCTTTTCACTTTCGCCAATACGCACAATAATTTCATCACTGTTTTCGGCTTTCTTCATTGCACGAAGAATAGCGTTACCAGAGAGTTTTGCAAATGAAACCTCTGTGCCGAAATCACCACCATGCTTTGAACAGATGAATGATGCCATAGGCATAATAAATTCACGAGCAACACATTGCGTATCGTGTCCCACATTGCCCTTGTGCGAATAAATCGCATAAGAATAACGGTTAAGACCTAATTCCATCATTGACTGCATTGAGTCAACTCGATAGTTTTTAAGTGGTGTGTGCATAAGGGTGAGACGAAGTGTGTTGTTGTCAAATTTATCCCAACCATATTTGCATTCGCTGATAACAGAAACACCGAAATCTTCACTGTCGTCAGTAATATCAGCCCATTTTTGTGCTGGCACTTCAAAAAGCTTTTCATTCATATTGCCACGCTTGATTGCACCAAGACCTAAATCGTATGTAGCAACAGGGCTTTCTGCTGTGAATGAGAAAATTTCTTTTGCAAGTGAGCAAGTGCTTTGCCATTCGGTTTCTGTATAAACTTCAACACATTTTCCGCCACGGCTGAGTGCTACGATTGATGTAAATGTACTGTTTTTATATGCTTTAACAATCTTAACTGCAACACGGCAAACACCTTGCTCAATTACCTCAATATGTTTGATAGTTGCTGTGTGTTGTGGCTCACGGTTAAGCTCTTTATAGTTTAATTCCCAAGCAGGCCAGTCTTTGCTACCTGTATAATCAAAAATACCTGTAACAATCGGCTTTTTAAGAATTTCTTTATCTAATTCTTTGTCGAAAATTGAAGAAATATCACCATTACTGTTGAACTTAACAATATATTTCTCATTTTCAAGTCCGTTAATAGATGCTTTGAGTGGGGTACGAGTGTGAGCAGGTTTTGCCTGAATATCAAGTACCTTGTAACTCATAGGTGGCATTGTGATATGTACAAGCATAATTGAATATTTGCTGTTTACTTCAATAATCTGTGATGGATATTCGTTGCCATCTTTATCGAAAGCAGTCATATTCTTATGACGGATTTGTGATGGCACTCTGATTTTAACAAGTCCTGTGCGTTCATATTCCATTGGGTTTTGCACAAGAACTGCAATACCGTGTGCAAAAGATGCATCAAGACGGTTACTGATACTGCGAACAGATGCGCAATATTCGTTAGTAAACTGGTTCATTGACATTGCGTAGTCATTCCAAGTTCTGCGATATGCACGCTGAACTGATGTTCCCGGCAAATCGTCGTGGAATTGGTGAGCAATAACTCTCTTCCAAGAGCGAGTGAGAGTTTCCTGTGGATATTCGTGACCGCTGAGTGTGAATGCGGCAACACAGGAGCGCTCTGCCATATCTGCAAGTTCTTCGTTTCGTCTGTTCCAACGCTTACCAATAGCACGAGATGTGTAACCACCGACGGCGTGGTTAGTCATAACAAGCTCATTGTTCCAAACAGGGAGTTTCTGCTTTGTCTCTTCAGGTAATGCGTCAATATCTTTAAAAATCTGGTCAGCAGGAGCAGATAATACTTCAATATCACTAGTATTATTTTGCTTGATTTCATCACAAACAGTTTTAACTGACACTTCTTTTGGCGCGCCACCACGGTCACCAACACCGTGGAAAACAGTAGTCATTGGTAAATCATATTTTTCATTGTCGGCTAATTTTTCTTTTACAAATTTTTTATCTCTGACTTTGAGAAGAATGCTTGTGTATGAACCTGGGTTGCAGTTGCCATAAACATAATTACCGTCAACGCCATACCACTTGCCAAGGTCAAAAGGAATACCATAAGCAGAACCCCAAGTAAGCTTTTGTGTGGTAAAGCCCTTTAAGTTTGCGTGGTGCATAATGCTTGGTAATGCATATCCAAATCCAAAACAGTCAGGCAAGAAAATATCACAACTTCTTTTACCGAAGTTTTTCTCAAAATAATTGTTACCAATGAGAATGTTTCTGAAAAGTGCTTCAGGGGAAGGCACATTAACATCACCATTTTCAAAGGCACTACCGCACACATTCCATTTGCCCTGTGCAATATAGAATTTCATTTTCTCCCACATTTCAGGATAATATTCTTTCATAAGCTCATATCTGTATGAACCCTCGAAATTGAATTTATAATCGGGATATTTCTCAAAAAGAGCAAAATTGTCTTTGAGAGTGTTGAAAATATATTTACCGACGGTTGTCTCAAAATCCCAACTCCATATTGTGTCAAGATGAGCGTCAGCAATAGTATAAACTTTCTTCTTTGCCATATAAAAACCCCCAATTCCCTTTGTTTTATATGAAAATAAATATATATAAAAATTATATAATTATATAAGAAAAAAATCAATAATTATTGTGCAAAAAATATAGTTTGTATATAGTTGAAAAAATTTTATATAAAACAGTCAGTTAAACAAATTTGAATTTGTAGAACTCTTTTGATTTTTATATCTCGTTAAAATTGACTATCAAATAATGTAGGGGTCATTCACGAATGACCCGTTTTGAAGTGTACGCAGAAGCCTTTTCGGGCGATTCGTGAATCGCCCCTACAAAACCGACCTAGTTACATCTATAATTCGCGTCGCAGACCATACACTTTGCGCTTTGCATTTTGCACTTTGCGCTCAATTTCACAAACCCTAATTTGTAAAACTGAATTATAAATTTTTTTGAAAAAACTGTTGACAAATGAAAATTTTGGGTGTAATATCAAACTGTACTAATTGAAATAGTACAGTTGGTACAGTTCTAAACAGGAGGTGATAACGGTGAATATATTTCTTGATTACCATTCAAGAACTCCCATTTATGAACAGATTAAAGAACAAATTGTTCTTGATATCAGCCGTGGGATTCTCAAAAAAGATGACCAGCTACCATCTTTAAGACAGTTGTCTGCGCAGTTAGGAATTAACATTAACACTGTCAAACGTGCTTTATCAGAGCTGGAAGCACAAGGGGTAATTTATTCCGTCGCAGGAAAAGGTATATTCATCAGCGGAAACGCAGAATCTCAAAACATTTATCTCGAACAATCATTAGACGCAGTAAAATTAGCAATCATCAACGCAAAACAGATGGGGGCAAGTGAAGAAAAAATTACTGCAATGGTTAAAGAACTTTTCAAAGGAGTTGAATAAAGAATGATTGAATTTAAGAATGTTACCAAAAAATTCGGTGATTTCACAGCGGTTGAAGATATTTCATTTGTGATTCAACCATCATCAATATATGGTCTTATCGGCTATAACGGTGCTGGTAAAACCACACTTTTAAAAACAGCAGCAGGCATTTATAAAGCAGAAGAGGGTGAAGTGCTTATGGATGGCGTTTCAACCTATGATAACGACACAATCCGTCGCCAGATGTTTTATATTCCTGATGATTTGTATTTCCCAATGAATGCAACAATTAAATCAATGGCAAAGTTTTATGCTGATTATTATCCAAATTTCAGTTTTAAAACTCTTAATAATCTTGTTGAAGTTTTCGGTCTTGACCCTAAAAAGAAAATCCGTGGATTTTCAAAGGGTATGCAAAGACAAACAGAGATTATTTTAGCCCTTGCATCACACCCAAAATTTATGCTTCTTGACGAAACCTTTGACGGACTTGACCCACAGAAAAAAGAGATTACAAAGAAGCTCTTTATTGAATATGTAGCAGAGAGTGAATGCTCACTCATAATCTCATCACACAATTTGCCAGAACTTTCTGACCTTTGTGACAATGTTGGTCTTATCAACGGCAAAAAGCTCACAATGGACTGCTCAGTTTATGATATTTCAGCAAATTACAGTAAATTCCGTCTTATTTTTGACCGCGATATTAAAGAAAGTGATTTCAAGGATATAGAGTATAAATCACTTGATATTGACGGCAAGGTTGCAATGATTATCTTTGATAAAGCAACGGGCGAAGAAAAACAGAAGCTTAACGCACTTCTCCCAATCGCTATTGATGAATATCAGCTCACAATGGAAGAAGTATTCTTAAACGAAATGGAGGATAAGAAATATGACATCACAAAAATCTTTGAAAAATAATGTGAATTTAAATGATTTCAAAAGAAGTCTCACAGGCTCATTGTTGTTTCCAATAATCGCATTTCTTGTGTTGTTCTTTATGGTAACAGTGCCCGTTATCGCTTATGTTAACACAGAAGATTTCATTAAAACTCCAGTTCATCCTGAACTTCAGATGTTTTTAGGACCAGGCTCAATTTTTGCTTATTCACCTGAGCTTATGTTTATGGGAATGGTTTGTTGTGGTGCATTGGTTGCAGTTAAATCATATTTCTTTCTTGTATCTAAAAAGCAAGTTAATGTGTTTTTAAGCCTTGGTGTTTCAAGAAACACAATGTTCATTAACAGAACACTTTCTGCAATTATTACACTTTTTGCATCAACATTTATTCCTGTGTTTATTGTTTATTTAATCAATATTGCAAAGTTTGGTGCATCGGCTTATCTCACAAGCGTGTTCTTATATTTCGTTGCAGGTCTTTTTGTCAGCGGAATGGTAGGCTATGCAATCGCATCATTTGCAATGATGGTATCAGGCAACATCTTTGAAGCAGGTCTTACTGGTGCAGCACTTTCATTCACACCGTTTATGTTATATAGTGTTTTTGAACAATTGAACTATTCCGTATTAAGAGGCTTTATTGCTACATCATACGGCACAACTTGGTCAACTGCATTAATTCCATTCACATTTGTGGATACAGCAGAACAATACACAGGTGACCCATCATTTTTCAGAATTGGTGATATGTTAGGCACTATTCAAAAATCTGTGCTTGTTAAAGGTGAAATCCCTGAAAAAATGTTGGTTGATAAATATTTTATCATTCCTGTTTTGGCTTGGGGCTTGGTTGCAGTTGTGCTTATTTCTGTGGCACTCATGCTCTTTAACAGAAGAAAAGCAGAGCACGCAAACTCATTTGGTCACTTTGCAGTTTCAAGAGCAGTTGTATCTGTGTTCGTGATGGCATTTGCAGCATATTTTGCAGTTGGTGCTTTTGGCTATGACCTTCAATATGAAGTGTTTGGATTATTCCTTGTAACAGTCGGTCTCGTATTGATTGGCTTGTTCTTCACACAGCTTATAATGGCAAGAAAAGTCAAAGCTTTTGTTAAAGCATTGCCGGTTTATGCAGTTGCATTTTGTGTGCTTGCTGTGGCTTTTGTGGCAGTCGGCACAGAATATCTTGGCACATTCAATAAAACACCTGCAAAAGAAGATGTTAAGAGTGTTGCAATCACTTTAGAGAGTCTTGATTTGTTCTATAATTCTGTTTATCCAAACAACAATCGTTATGTCAAGTCAACAGATGCAAACGATATCAATATGATTCTTGAACTCTTTGACCAGATTAAAGCTGACGAAAGAACAAAAGAGAATAACATGAACGAAGGATTTGTTACTTTCGCCATTGAAGATAAAAACGGAGAAACAATATATCGTGAGTTTGATGTATTCTCAGCAGAAATCTTTATGAATTATCTTCAAAAGGTATATAACTCACCATATTTTGATGCAGTTGTTGAAGAAGAACTTTTAGGCTTTAATGAGAAGAATATTTCAGCAAACGGCAAATATTCTTTACACGATTATGAAGAATTTGTGTATGCGGATATGAACTATGTAGAAAGATTTGATAGCAGCGAAGTTAGACTCTTTAATTATCTCGATAACAGTATGGTGATAAAAACACCTAATCTTGATAAAGAAGAAGACTATGAAAATTCTGTAGAAATTTTCAAGGGTGACGACCTTGCTCGTGCACTTTATGAAGATTTTACAAAAATGACTTTTGATGATTTATTCAAAAATTCAAATAAGCCAATAGCAGTTTTAGGTCAATTAGGTGAAAAATGTTTCAACGCCAATGATACATTAAAGCCATCAACAAATGAGTCAGAAAAATATATGTATAGTGATGTAACATCTGTTTATGGGGATGTTGAATATCAGAATAAAAACCCTGATGAATTTGTAATCCGCAACGCTTATGTATCTATTCCAATTTATCCACAGATGACAAACACTGTTAACTATTTTAAAGAGAATAAGATGGATTTTGAATATAAATATGACGGCAAAATCAAAGAAGTTCTTTATTCAGATGTGAGCTATGACGATGCGGCTGCAAACTATTCAGAAGTTGTTGAAAGCAGATTTGATGGACTTGGTAATCATTATTTTGACACTACAAAAATAATCTATTTTAATAACTGGAACTTCTCTTATTCAAGATTCAGATATTTAATGGATTATATTTCAGCTGATACAAATTCTATGAATTTGCTCAAAGAGGTTTATGAAGTAGCAGAAAGCCCATTAAAACCAGTTGACAAATCAAAGCAACAAAGCGTAATTGACAACGCTGTGCCAACTTATCTCACATATCAGGACAACGGAAAATACATTTACATTGTCTATGAAGACGGCACAGTAGCAAATCAATACATTCCACAAGCTAACGCAGGCATTCTTAAATAGTTCCTTTTCCCGCAATACTTCGTGGCATAATAAAAAGAGAGTTAAGGTAAAACTTAACTCTCTTTTGTTGTATCAAATATGAATTTGTCGAACAGACAATTCGTAGGGGTCGGCGTCTCGACGACCCGTTGTGG
>CALEJD010000006.1 GCA_937898195.1 uncultured Clostridia bacterium
TTGACGTATGTATCGCAAGCCCTGATATGATGGGTCTCGTTGGTCGTCTCGGTAAAGTTCTCGGCCCTCGTGGTCTTATGCCAAGCCCAAAAGCAGGTACAGTTACTCCTGACGTTGCTAAGGCTGTTACAGAAGCTAAGGCTGGTAAGATTGAATACCGTCTTGACAAAACAAATATCATCCACTGCCCAATCGGTAAAGTATCATTTGGTCCTGAAAAACTCAAGGAAAACCTTGATACACTTATGGATGCTATCGTTAAAGCAAAGCCAGCAGCAACAAAAGGTCAGTACATTAAGTCTGTTACTGTTGCTTCAACAATGGGCCCTGGCGTTAAAATCAACTCAAACAAATTCGTTGCAACTCCAGTTGCTGAATAATTAAACTATTGACAAACCCTAAAGGGTATGTTAATATATTTAAGCTTGCCAAAGACAGTAGGTGCATTTAGCATAAAGTTTCGACTGCCTACCGAGGATATTAGCATTTAATTAAAATGTTTCTATGCCTTTTCTGTCTTTGCAGAAGAGGCATATTTTTTCTCCTTGCAAGCGCATTTATAAAATTTAATAGGAGGTGAATCCGTTTGCCAAGCGAGAAGGTTTTAGAATTAAAGAAACAGCAGGTGGCTGCTCTTAAAGAAAGAATCGACGCTTCAATCGCAGGTGTTGTTGTTGATTACAAAGGTATCAGCGTTGAAGACGATACAAAGCTTCGTAAAGAGCTCCGTGAAGCAGGTGTTGAATACACAGTTATAAAGAACACACTTCTTGGTCGTGCCATCGAAGGAACAAGCCTTGCTGATATGGGTAGCGTTCTTGAAGGAACAACAGCTATCGCAACAAGTAAAGATGACTATGTTGCAGCAGCAAGAATTCTCGGCAAATATGCTGAGAATAGCGATAATTTCTCACTTAAATCAGGTTATCTTGATGGTGAAGTTATCAGCCTTGAAAAACTCGACGCACTTGCAAAACTTCCATCAAGAGAAGTATTGCTTGCTACAGTTCTTAGTGCATTCAATGCACCAATCGCATCTTTTGCTCGTGCAGTACAAGCTATTGTTGACAAAGATGGTGAAGCAGCACCAGTTGCTGAATAATTAAAAAAATAAACTTAAAAAATATTTGATTTAAAATTTGGAGGTAAATTACCATGGCATCAGAAAAAGTTATGGCAATCGTTGAAGAACTTAAAGTTCTTACAGTTCTTGAGCTTTCAGAGCTCGTTAAAGCAGTAGAAGAAGAATTTGGCGTATCAGCAGCAGCTGCAGTTGCAGTAGCAGCTCCAGTAGCAGGCGCAGAAGCAGCAGCAGAAAAGACAGAATTCGACGTTGAACTTACAGAAGTTGGCGCAGAAAAAATCAAGGTTATCAAGGCAGTTCGTGAAGTTACAGGTCTTGGCCTTGCAGAAGCAAAAGCTGTTGTTGACGGTGCTCCAAAAGTACTTAAAGAAGCAGCTTCTAAAGAAGATGCTGAAAGCATCAAAGCTAAACTTGAAGAAGTTGGCGCAAAAGTTACTCTTAAATAATTTAAGAATAATTAAATTAACCCCATTCCATAAGGAGTGGGATTTTATTTTAAAAAAATAATCAACACAAAGTTGATATTTGTTGATTATTAACAAAGCATGAACAAAATATTTGTTCAACATTTTAAATAAAAAGTGTTGAAATTATTAATTATTAATGCTATTATGTACACAAGAGATAAGTAAAGGAGGTGCGCAGAATGGATTTTGCAGGTATTCTTGAAATGATTACAGGCTTACTTGGTGGCGTTGATATCGAAGGTATTATTGCTACAATCACAGGTCTCCTTGGTGGCCTTCTTGGCTAATTTTATGTAATTAAAAATTAGGTGTGCAAGTCACACCTTTTTTTTATAAGGTGATATATATGAAAAAAGTTTCATTACTTATTGTAACAGTTTTAATTATTTGTTTTCTTTTTTCAGGTTGTTCTGAAAAAGCAGAAGAACAAGATACAACCACAACTACTCAAAGTGTAATTGAGTCGTCGTCAACTACTGAAACAACTACTGAAAAAGAAACAGAAAAGCAATCTCAAATAAAAACAGATAAGAATAGCTTAAGCACGACAACGACAACTAAAAAGAGTCAAGGCAACACGTTAATCAGCGATGAAGATATAGAGAAAATTGAAAATAGCAATGCTGAAGTTTTCTTTACTGATAATCCAAATAACAAATACATTGTTGCTGTGTATGATAAATATGGCGCAAAAAAAGAAAATCTTGTTGCATTAGTTAAAGTGAATGCTGAATTTCCAAGTGCAACTGTTCTTGAATTCTCAGGGAAAAAAGATGCGAATGGCGAACTTCTTATGTCCTATGAAGAACTAAAATATGTCTATGAAATAAATGAAGAAAAGAACACAATAGTCAAGGCTAGTAAAAATGGCTTAGATAATGATGGAGCTAATTTTGTTGAGGCAAAAATTTTAGTGACACTTGCAAAAGAATATCTCATTCCGGAATTACCTAATCTCAAAGCAAATAAACGATTGCCCGAATGAAATTACGTTAAAGCAGTAGAAATCTACTGCTTTTTTTGTTGCAACAAAACACAATGTGTGATAAAATTTAATAAATATGTAAATTTTGGGTGATTATTTTGTCAAAATATTCAGAGCGTGCGGTGGAACTTTTTAAAAGTGGTAAAAACTGTTCACAAGCGGTTTTTGTAGCATTTGCAACAGATTTGGGACTCACTGAAGAAATGGCATTGAGTATTTCAGCAGGTCTTGGCGGTGGTGTCGGCCGAATGAGAGAAGTTTGTGGTGCTATTAGTGGCAGTGCAATGGTAGTAGGGCTTAAATATCCCGAATTATCCAAAGCAGAAATTTATGAAAAAGTCCGTGCAATCGCAGAAGAATTCAAAAAGACTAATCATTCAATAGTCTGCAAAGAACTTTTGGGACTTTCAAAGCCTGAAATTTCAAGTGTTCCAGAAGAAAGAACAGCAGAATATTATAAAAAGCGTCCCTGTGTGCAAATTGTTGAAGATGCAGCAAAAGCAACAGAAAAAATATTGTTTGGTGAGGTATAATAGATGTCAGGTTCTTATGCATTATTTGAAAACAATACAGCAGTTATTGGTAACGATTATATCGAACGCCGATTTTCAACAGAAAACAATAAACTTGTAACAACCGAAATTATAAATAAATGGGTTGATGGTAGCAAAACTCTTAAATTCAAGAAGTTTTCAGCAGAGTTTTTCATTGCATTTAAAAGAATAAAGTTATTTGGTTTTGCAACTGATTTCTTGTCATCAAATGATTTAACTCTTGACAATGTAAATGTATTCAAACGCAGAGTGGAATTCATTTTCAAGCCCTATGCTTATAATGGCGCAAGAATTACATTTATCGTTAATGTTGAAATTGAAGATGATAAACATTATATGCATAAATATATCGAAATGATGGTTGATTCTGACAGACAACATCTTATAACAATCGACTATATTGACTGTGAGCATATCTGTATTGATAATCTTGAACAGATGTGGACAATAGGCGATGTAGATAAAGCACATATAAGTGGCTTCCACGCATCATTAGGTCAACCTTTCTATATGAACGGTCTGTTCTTTGGTTCAGAATTTCCACTTACAGAAACAAAAATCAGAGATAAGGTGGGCTTTATCCGTTATTATACCGGCAAACGTTTTGACCAGTTGAACCTTAACTGTGGTCACACATTCAGAACTTGGAAAACAGTTGTAGGTGCAGCAAGAAGTCTTGAACACAGAGTTGTTCGTGAAGATTTCCTTACATATATCCGTGATATTTCAAGAAAAGTTCAACCAAGATTTCAATATAATTCTTGGTACGACCATATGCATGACATTACTGACGAAAACATCAGTAAATCTTTTATGGAAATCGAAAAAGGACTTACAAATACCCTTGTTCCACCACTTGATTCTTATGTAGTTGATGATGGCTTTGTCGATTGGGATGCTTCATTCTGGGCATTTAATAAGAAATTTCCTAATGAGCTTTATCCTGCATCAACACTTGCGAAAAAATTCTCATCAGAATTTGGTCTCTGGAATGGTCCACGTGGTGGCTATAACGATAAGACTGGCAAGTTTGGCAAGAATATGGAAAAAGCTGGTAAGGGTGGTTATAATAAAGCAGCTAACGATGTCTGCGTATCGTCCTTTGAATATATAAAGAACGTTACTGATTATTACCTTGACTACACAAAGAAATTCGATATAAATTATTGGAAATTAGATGGATTTTTGCTTACTGCGTGTCCAAGCAAAAAGCACGGACATATGGTTGGTGGATACAACGGAATGTACCAGTACACAGAAATGTGGGAGAATTGGATTAACATATTCAGAAAAATTCGTCTTAGCCGTGAGACTATTGGTAAGGATATGTGGATAAACCAGACAAGTTATTCAATTCCAAGTCCGTGGTTCTTGCAATGGTCAGATAGCTTGTGGATTCAAAATAGTGAAGATATCGGCTTTATTGATAAAACAAAAAAAGGCGAAAAACTGGGTGACAAAGACGTTGACCGAACACTCACTTATCGTGATAATTGCTATTATGATTTCAGCGTAGCTAGAGACTATCAGTTCCCAAATGAATTCTTATATAACCATGACCCGATTTATGGTAATACTGCAAAGATTTCAATGACCGACGAAGAATATCGTACATATATGTTTATGATGGCAACTCGTGGCACAGCTTTCTGGGAACTTTATTATTCATACAATATGTTTAATACAGCAAAATGGCGTATTAATGCAGATGCACTGAGATTTATCCGTAACGAATATAGTGTGCTCAAAACATCACAGTTTGTTGGTGGTTGCCCTGCAAATGGCGAAGTTTATGGCTATTCTGCTTGGACAGAGAATAAGGGTGTTGTATCACTTCGTAACCCTGCAGACCGTAATCAGTCATTCAAATTCAAACTTGACGAATCTTTTGGTACATTCAAGGGTACAGAGAATTTAAAATGTGCATTTGTGTATCCGTATGACCACCAGAAAGACGAAAAGACATACAACTATGGTGATGAAATTTCATTTGAATTAGCACCACACGAAGTTGTAATAATGAAATTCTCAAATGTTAAAGAAAATGTGCCATCACTCATTTACGGCAGATTTAATAGTGATAAAGAACTCTTACTTTTCTTTAACGACAGAATTTATATAAATACTGAAATGATTTCTTCAAATGCAAAAATTTCAGGTGTTGAGTTGCTTGAAGATTATAGTACATTAAAAGTAACCTTTGAAAATCCTGTTAAAAAGCCTTATGTATCATTGACAGTTCAAAATGCTTTTGGTGATTATACAGACATCACATTCAAGGGTAAATATTATCCTGACTTCATCTGCGATGATAACAAATTGCCAAGTGACAGAGATTTCACAGTTCATTGTACAGTCAACAAAGCTGAAGATGGAACGCTTTTAAGCTTCGCAGATATCTTTAATGTGAATAGTCACAGTGGCTATTCAGTTATCCGTCTTGGTGATAAAATCAGCCATAGTGAAGCATTTTTAAGCGTTGGGGATAAACTCTCAATCGTATGCGAACCAAATGGCTTATTAAAACTTTATGTCAATGGTGCTTTGGCTTGTTCAGCTTATAGCAAAGAAGCTTTGACACTTGAAAATACAGAGGTTATATTATCAGAAAATGCAACTGACCTTAAAATAATGTCAAAAGCATTTTCTTATGACGAAATATAATAGGGCGGGGATTATATGTCAGAACTTAACCAACAATTATTAGCAAAAACAAACGGCAAAGCCTGTACTGATAATATTATTATCAGTAAAAATGTGCGTGTTACCGTGTTAACTGAAAGAATGCTTCGTGTAGAATTTTCACCTGACGGAGTATTCACAGACTTGCCATCACAAACTGTGTGGTACAGAGATTTTGGCAAAGTGGATTTTTCATTCACTGAGTCAGTTGATATTCTTAAAATCACAACAAACAAAGCCGAATTTGTGATTAATAATCATAACGGCAGTTTTAAATATGCTGTAATTGATGGCAAACAAGTGACATATAATAGCGAACATAATCTTAAAGGTACAACCCGTACTCTCGATGGTACATATGGTCCTGTTGACCTTAAAGATGGTATCATTTCATTTGATGGTGTTTCGATTTATGACGATAGCAAAACCTTGCTCTTGTGTGATGACGGAATGTTTGAATCAAGAAAGAGTGGCACAAAAGATATTTATGTTTTCGCATTTGGCAGAAACTATATCGAATGGCTCAATGATTTCTATAAAATCACAGGCAAACCACCACTTGTGCCCCGTTATGTTTTGGGCAACTGGTGGAGCCGTTATCGTGCATACACTCAAAAAGAATATGAAGATTTAATGCATGAATTCTTCCGTCGTGATATTCCACTTACCATTGCAACAGTTGATATGGACTGGCATTGGGTTGATATTAAAAAGCATTTCGGCAAATGTAAGAAAAATGATGTTAAATGGGGTAGTGGATGGACAGGATATAGCTGGAACACTGAATTATTCCCTGACTATAAAGCATTCTTACAGAAGCTTCACGATATGGGGCTTAAAGTTACCCTTAATCTTCACCCTGCCGACGGTGTCCGTAGCTTTGAAGATATGTACGAAGAAATGGCAGATGCTACTGGTGTTGATAAAACAACAGAAAAAACAGTTCAGTTTGATTTGACCGATAAAAAGTTTATCAATGCATATTTTGATATTCTTCATCATCCTTATGAAAATCAGGGTGTTGATTTCTGGTGGATTGACTGGCAACAGGGCACAAAGAGTAAAAAAGCAGGTCTTGACCCATTGTGGCTTCTTAATCACTATCATTATCTTGATACAGACCGTGAAGAGCGTCGTCCAATGATTTTGTCACGCTATGCAGGCATCGGCTCTCACCGTTATCCATTAGGATTTTCGGGTGATACTGCTATTAATTGGAGTGTTCTCAACTTCCAACCATTTTTCACAGCAAATGCTTCAAACTGTGGTTACACTTGGTGGAGCCACGATATCGGCGGACATATGATGGGTGAGCATGATGATGAGCTTTATATCCGTTGGTTGCAACTTGCTGTATTCTTGCCAATTTCAAGACTTCATTCAACAAGTCTTGATATATTGGGCAAAGAGCCTTGGAATTTCTCTTGGGAAGCAGAAACTCTTGGCACAGAATATTTGCGTCTTCGTCATAAATTGATTCCATATATCTATGCAATGAATTATCGTTCATATAACGACGGCAGAGCACTTTGCGAGCCAATGTATTATGAATATCCGGAAACAAATATAAGCTACGAAGTGCCAAACGAATATTTCTTTGGTTCAGAATTGCTTGTTTGTCCTGTAACAACAAAACTTGATAAAAATACAAAGACAGCCGCAACAAAAGTATGGTTGCCTGAGGGAAGATGGACTAATATCTTCGACGGCAAAATCTATAAAGGCAATCAGACAGTTTATATCAATAGTCCAATCAACACAATTCCTGTATTAGCAAAACAAGGTGCAATTATACCGATGTCAGCGGATAACGGCAATTCTTGGGAATGTCCTGAGCGTCTTAACATTGATATTTATCGTGGTAATAACACATTTAGCTTCTATGAAGATGATGGTGAAACAGGCAAATATAAGAATGGCGAATATTCAATCTCAACAATGACAGTTGCAGAGAATAATGACACTCTCACATTTGAAATCAAGGGTGGTAAGGCACTTAAGTGTATTCCACAAAAGAGAACATATACTCTCAATTTCAAAGATATTGAAGACTTCGATGAAGTTACAGTAATGGTAAACGGCTTATTCACACCGGTAACAAGTGGCAAATCTTTTGTTAAAATCAGCGATATCAGTGTTGAAGATGAAATTATCGTAACTCTTAATGGCGTTAAAGCAAGACAGAATAAACCTGTTTATGACCGTGCATTAGATTGCCTTATACATCTTAATGGTAATAATATGAAAAAAGTCCCTACAAGCAATAAACTCAAAGAATGTAAGGACGAAAAAGACTATAAATCATTTGTAAAGAAAATTAAAGGCAAGTCATTGAGAATGTGCCTTGATGAAGCAATTTTTGCATTAGAATAGGGGATAGTTATGTCATTTGCAACACCTGCTAAAAGCAAAAGCGGAAAATACCTTTTCTGTTATTTTGTGGGTAATGAGCCACAGGAAGAGAGAATACATTTTGCAGTCAGTGAAGATGGATATAATTTCATAGCACTCAACAATAACGAGCCTGTAATCATTCAGACAAAGGGCAAAAAATGTGTCCGTGACCCATATGTTTTCAAAGGTCAAGACGATTTTTATTACATAATTGGTACTGATATGAAATGCACAGAGGGTTGGACATCAAACCACGCACTAATTACTTGGAAATCAAAAGATTTAGTTAATTGGACAGATGAAACAATTATCGATATCCGTAATTTTGGTGGTGAATTCGCAACAACTACAAGAGCGTGGGCGCCCCAAGCAATATGGGATGAAAAAGAGCAGAAATATATGATTTATTGGGCTCATTCAACAACCCAAAATGATGTCGCAGGAATGTATTATGCTCATTCAACTGATATGAAAACTATGACCGAGCCAAAACCACTTTATATCCGTGAGAATATTCAGACTATTGACGGCGACATCGCATATTGCAAAGAAACAGATACATATTATCTCTATTTTAAACACGATGAAGACCAGACAATAGCTTATGTTAAATCCCAAAATCTCACAGGACCTTATGAAGACCCATCTGTTGTGGTGTCATTAGCCAAAACAGGGGTAGAGGGTAGCGAAATCTATAATATTACAGGCACAAATGAGTGGGTAATGGTTATGGATGAATACGGCACAGACCGTTTCTTTATGCAACAGACTACTGATTTTGAGAATTTCAAAGCAGTAAATCCCCAAGACTACTCAATGGCATTTAACCCTCGTCACGGCTCAATCTGTGCAATATCTGATGAAGATTACAAAAGACTCATAAATGCTTATAAATAAAAAATAACGGGATGAATTTTCGTCCCGTTTTGTTCGCTATTAGTTAGTTACAGTTCTGCAAATTTAAAATTATCTATGTATTAAAACACCCTTCATAAACGGTGTTTCATTATGTGTCTCATACACTATTTTCTTTTCTTCTTCTGTGCATCCAATCAGTATTTTAATTTCTGAATCTTTCTTTATTAAATCAACAATGCACATTATGGCATCAACTTTTTTATCACTACTTCCTACCCATACGTCTATTCCAGCACCGTCCATAGAAGATGTATCTTTCAAATATCCATAATTAACTTGATAAACAAAATCGGGATATTTAGGATGTGAAGTTCCTTTTGGTCTATCAATTATTATTTCTGAATTATTAACCAATTTATCTAATGCATTCCAAAATTCAGTATTATGTTGCATATTATCAATCCTCCTTATATCAATAAATGTTATTATGACCTTTATTTCAACGTTTTGCAACTTGCAATTAACATTCTTCTTATTCGACCACAGAGATTTCTGTTCTTCTTATATGTATCCTCATCAATAGATTTTGTATTTAATAAAAGTTGCAACCAACCTTCTGTTTCACTACATTCTTTTAATGCAATCTCAAATTTCGAAAGCATATCGGCTTTGCTTTGGCCATAATTTGCTTCACGAATATTAGCGTAAACACTGCTTGAACTTTTTCGGATTTGGAAAAGAGTGTTAAAAGATGCCTTAACATTTTGGCAAAGCAGTTCAATTTCTGTTGCAAGTTGTTCGGAATATATCAACAAATAATTTTTTGACATATAATCACTCCTTTCAAGAGTATTATACTACTTTTCTGAAAGCTAATCAAGGCAAAGCCTTGTATATCGTCAATTCTGTTAGGAATTGCATATCATCAAAACGAAGTTTTGTATATCATCAAGCCGACAGATATACACACCTGCGGTGTGATGAGATACAATACGGCACAGCCGTGTTGATAATATACACGCTGACGCGTAATGATATACCAAGCCTGTCGGCTTGGATAAAAAAATCCGACAAGTTTCGACTTGTCGGATTTTTTGGCTGGGGTGGCAGGATTTGAACCTACGAATGCGGGAGTCAAAGACCCGTGCCTTACCCCTTGGCTACACCCCAGTGTTTCGAGGCAAAAAGTTGGGGTGGGATATGGGATTCGAACCCATGATATCTAGTGCCACAAACTAGCGCTCTAACCAACTGAACTAATCCCACCATTTCAGCCAATTGTCTTGAAATTATAAAGAAAAGGTCTTTTTAAGTCAAGCGTTATTTACAGTAAAGTACTTTATTGCACGTATATGCTTTGTTGTACTATAATTCGACAGTAATAAACATAAGAGGTTATTTATTATGGAAGAAGAATTATCTGTATCTTATATAACAATGCCTAAGGGCTTTAAAGCTAACGGCGTTTCTGCCGGTATGAAGTGTTCTGATCCTGCTAACATCAATGAAAGCGTACCCAAGTATGCGGTTCTTGATATGGGCATGGTTTATTCTGATACACTTTGCAACGTTGCAGGTGTATACACATCCAACCTTGTTAAAGGTCATTCGCTCGTAAGATCAATCGATATTATCGAGAATAAAGGAAAAGCTAAGGGCATCATCATTAACAGTAAAGTTGCCAATGCAGGCGTTGGTCATGTCGGTGTTGAAGATGCTGCCAAGGTTCTGACTGACGATGCCTACATCTTCTTCGACGTCCGTAAGGCTGCTGACCACGAGACCTCTCACATTCCCGGTGCAGTGGGCTACGACATGGATGCTGCCAAGGAAGGCGATTTCGACGCCGGTGTTGCTACCATGAAGCCTGCTATTCAGAATCTGGACAAGAAGATCGTTCTGATCTGCTACTCCGGCAAGCGCTATGCACAGGCTACCACCAATGTCCTGTCCGCTCTGGGCTACGACATGACCAAGGTGTTCACCCTGGAGGGCGGCTTCACTGCCTGGAGTGAGACCTATGCCGATAAGGTCGAGGTCTCTGCTGAGATCACCGCTCCCGCTGAAGATGTTGCTATGCAGTACATCTCCGTTGAGGATGCCTTTGCCGTTCTGCAGCCCTACTTCTTCGGGGCCAGAAACGAGATGTCCTATGTACTGTGCCTGGATGGGAAGAATCAAATCCTGGGCGTGCGAAGGTTGTCCGAAGGCTGCATTGATGCAACCGCGGTAAATGTTCGACGTATTGCAGAGGAGGCTATGGCTCTGCGGGCCTCCAAGGTCTATCTGGCCCACAATCACATCAGCAATATTGCCCTCCCCTCCCAGGCGGATCTGAATACCACCATGGTTATTCGTACCGCATTGGCTGGCGTGGGTGTGGAATTGGTGGATCATCTGGTCTTTGTGGACGGGGATATGGTGTCCATGAAGGAGAGCCAACGACATATTGAGTTCTTATGAATTTACCCCACCCCGGGAAAAATACCGGGGTGGGGTAAATAATCTATCGAAAAACTGACTTGGCCAAAGGGTTCGGAGGGAAAGATAATCGGAAAGAAAACCGTCAGGGTTGTCTTTCCAATATAATCACAACATTTCATAACTTTTAAGAAAGTTATGAAATGTTTCTCCGCCAGTCAAAAAAGTTGATTGGACTTTTTTGACTGGCGGAGAAGCCGGCAAGGAACTTCCTTGCCGGCCTTTTTGTACGAAAAAACGCCCTGAACCAACGATTCAGGGCGTATTATAGATAACCTGAGATACAGACGGTAGATTCTTAAAAATGACCGCTTTCCTGCAGGGCCTTAATGCACTTAGGGCAAATGTTTTTTCCACGGAACACAATGACATCCTTTGCGTCGTCGCAGAAAATGCAGGAAGGCTGATACTTTTTCAGAATGATAGAAGCTCCGTCCATGTAGATCTCCAGGGAATCCTTTTCGGCGATGTCCAGGGTGCGGCGCAGTTCGATAGGGAGAACAATACGGCCCAGCTCATCGACTTTTCGTACGATTCCGGTAGACTTCATTTTACCATTCCTTTCTTTCTTCTGGGGCAGAATAGAAGGTTGTTGC
>CALEJD010000007.1 GCA_937898195.1 uncultured Clostridia bacterium
ATCTTCATAGTTTCTTGTCTGAATTGAACCTTGAACTGCAATCATTTGTCCCTTTTTGAAATAAGTTGAAACAAAATCTGCTGTGCCACGCCAAGCAACAACATTAATAAAGTCTGCTTGTCTTTCTTCACCGCTCTTGTAGTTACGTTCAACTGCAACAGTAAAAGATGTCACGGAAAGTCCGCTGGTTGTTTTGCGAAGTTCGGGGTCAGCAGTAAGTCTGCCCATAATAATAGCTGTGTTTAACATTTTCTTTTCCTCCGATTACTTCTTAACAACTAATGTTCTGAGAACACCGTCAGTAATTTTAGCAATTCTTTCAAGCTCTGCTGGGAATTCAGGTTTTGCCTCGTAGTTATAGAGAACATAGTAACCATCAGCCTCATCATTGATAAGGTATGCAAGTCTTCTCTTGCCCCACTCATCAACGCTTTCAAGAGTGCCGTTTGACTCAATAAGAGCCTTGAATTTTTCCATAAGCTCTTTTGCTGATTCTTCACCCTTTGTAAGTGAGAAAACCATAATAGTCTCGTATTTTGACATTCTTTACACCTCCTTGTGGACTTTGCCCCCAAACTCATCCTTGGGGGAAGGATTGCGATGAATTGATATTTTTCTTCATAGCAAATATGCATTATAGCAATATTTTCTAATAAAGTCAAGCATTTTCTCTTTGTTTTCTGAAATCTTCAAGTCTTTGTTTTGTCGTGATATAAAGTTTCTCTTTATATTCACCATCGCACTTCTCAACAACCACCATAAACAAAGTGATAAGCATAAGATATGGAAGAGGACAAAGAATACCCGGATTTACAAGCGACATCATTTCAAGACTTATATATGATAAGAAAATTGTCATATTAAAAAGTGTTGCTTTTCTCCAGATAAGCATATTTCTTCTAATAAACTGATTTACAAAAGCAATGATACCTACCACACCAAAGCTTGCTGCAATCTGAATTGGCTCACAATGATACCAACAAAGAGCAAACTCTTTTGATGCATGAATGTCACGGTTACCCATATAACCAAGACCTGTACCCAAAATTGGCTGATTGAAGAAGTCTTGGATTCCACGCGCATAATGTTTCGCTCTGATTTCGTTGCTCTCACCAATTAAGAAGTCATTAAGAGCATTGAAAAGTCTGTCAATAGTATAACCTAAGAACTTTGTGATTTCAGGCAAAAAAGCCAAAATACCAAAGAGAAGGCACACAATAATAATAGCATAGGCCAATCGACGACGTCTGTCATAAAGCATATACATAACAATGCACATTACAAGTTCGATTGCACCAAAAACCATTCCCCCACGAGAACCTGTGAGCAAAATTGCAAGGTAGAACAAGAAACCGAAAGTTGTTGCATAAGACTTTTTATTTGCCATCAAAAATGCAAAAGGTATTGCTAACATTAAAATTGTTGAGCAATTATTTCGCCATTGCATATAGATAATGCCTTTAACATCAAGAACATGGTTAATCTTTACAAGGTAATAAGAAATCACCATAAAAGTTGCCACAAGACCGGTCATAACCATAATTTCAGTAAGTTTTTTGGTTACAGAATATTTAGCGTTCATATCAATATGAGCGTAAAAATAACTATACATCAAAAGCATTCCGAAGCCTAAGCCAAACATATGATAAATTGATGAACCTGAGAAATACTCCTGCGGTGAAATAAACCCAATACCACCCAGTAATATTGCTACAGATACAAAAAACATAGGTTTAAATTGTGAGCCTTTAGCTTTTAAAGGTTTGAAATATGCTATAAGATGGAAAAGCACCATAAACACAAGTGGAATCACATACCACTTGTAAGCCATAAACTTATCAAACGAGTCATAGCACTTTATTGCAATCATATAAGTCAGCATAAATGGTATAAGCCCCGCCATAATATCGTTGCTTAATACGATTACTACACCAATTATGTAAGCAAAAAAGATTGTTCCCTTTATTTCTAACTGCGCATCAGGGAAGCGATGGCTAAGAACAATGATAAATCCTGCAAGGCATGCCAAAATAATCATCCACTTATCACTTAACAGGAATGCTCTTATATCAGCTATTCTTTTTTGCGCTATTTCTGATTTAAAAATTAATTCCATAAATTTTCTCCCAAAATTTCTCTATTGTAATTATACTCGCAAACTTTTAAATCTTCAACAGTTGTTACAAAATCTTAATAATTATTACAAAAATCTTACAAATAAATTTAAGTTGAATATTTGTGTGATTCGTGATATAATTAAATCAGAATAATTTTTGCGAGGTGAAAATTATGGTTTTATCAGTTAACAATGTGTCAAAATCCTTTGGTGACAAACAGGTACTTAAGGGTATATCCTTTTCTTGCGAAGGTGGAAAAGCCTTAGGACTTCTTGGCAGAAATGGTGCAGGTAAAACAACTATGATTAGAATTATTATGGGTGTTTTCAACGCAGACAATGGGAATGTCACTCTCGACGGCGTGCCTATAAATACAAGCAATGTTAAAATCGGCTATCTCCCGGAAGAGCGTGGACTCTACCCCAAGAAAAAAATTATGGAACAACTGGTCTATTTCGCATCATTACAAGGAATAGACAGACAAACAGCAATTTCTAATGCAGACAAACTTTTCAAGAAATTACAGATTGAAGAATATAAAAATGTGCGACTTGATACACTTTCAAAAGGTAATCAACAAAAAGTACAACTTATTGCGACACTTATTGCAAATCCTGATATTGTCATTCTTGACGAACCTTTTTCAGGGCTTGACCCTGTCAATGCATCGCTACTTAAAGATATTGTCAAAGATTTGATTGCAGATGGCAAGCTGGTACTTTTTTCAAGCCATCAGATGAATTATATTGAAGAATTCTGCGATGATATTCTCATTTTAAATGGTGGACAAATTGTATTG
The DNA here is from genome assembly GCA_937898195.1 of uncultured Clostridia bacterium. Lineage (GTDB taxonomy): Bacteria > Bacillota > Clostridia > Oscillospirales > Acutalibacteraceae > Fimenecus. Next base: position 2,917 of record CALEJD010000007.1, read on the forward strand.
AGTGGTAACATCAAAGATATCAAACGCGGATATGCAAGAAACATAATAGAAATCAAGAGTGAAAATCCACAAAGTATTGCAAATTATCTTTCAAATAGTGATTTACCAATTATCAAGAGAATTACTTTTGATAAAACCACAGTTTTTGTAACACTTACAGATGAAAATGAGAAAAACAAGCTTTTAGATGCATTATCTCCAATGGGTAACCATATTGATGAAATCAAGGTTAAAGAGCCAACACTCAATGAGATTTTTGTACAGTTTACGGAGGGACAGATATGAAACAGTTTCTCGCAGTATTTAAATTTGAATATTTAAACTTTATAAAAAATAAGATTTTTATTTTTCTCACTGTTGCTGTTGCAGTAATCATTACAGTTGTTGCTTTTTATCCGAGATTTTCTTCATCAACTGATATTTCATTGGATTTTGGCAAGCAAGAAACACCTTCTTTGCTTGTTATCGACAAGGCAAGTGTAGTTGGCTTAGAAGAAATAATAAAATCCACTCTAAAAGATGTCGATATAACCTTCACAACTGACGGCGATGAAAATTCAGCAAAAAATTCTGTTGAAAATAAAGAATACACTTCTGCTGTTGTAATAACAAGTCCCCTTGAATACACCTATATTGTTGAAAATCTTGGACTTTATGACACAACAGAGCAAAATATCAACAACATTCTTCTTTCACACTACAAGACAATCGCTCTGCAGGGATATGGTCTTTCAATGGAAGAAATCGTCGACTTTTCAACCATCACCGTTAAAAGCAATTCGTTAATCGTTGGTCAGGACCAGACGCAGAATTTTATGCACGCATATATTCTTATGATGGTGCTTTATATCACAGTATTGGTTTATGGTCAGATTGTAGCCCAAAGTGTTGCAACTGAGAAAAGTTCACGAGCTATGGAGTTGCTTATCACATCTGCTGACCCGAAGAATCTTATCTTCGGCAAAGTGTTAGGTACAGGTTTTGCTGGGCTTACACAAATGGCAGTAATTCTTGTGTGGGGTATTTTGTGCGTAGCAATCAACAAAGATTATCTCATTGACAGCAATATGTTTTCAATGTTCACAGGATTTTCTGCTTCAATGATTATTTATACCATTGTTTTCTTCCTTTTAGGATTCTTGCTCTATGCTTTTCTTTTGGGTGCTATGGGCTCAATGGCATCAAAGCTTGAAGACGTTGGCACACTCACAATGCCCGTTATGATTTTTTTAATTATTGGATTTGTCGTTACAATCTCATTTATGAGCTCAGGCAATATTGACAGTAGTATTGTTAAATTCCTTTCATATTTTCCATTCACAGCGCCAATGGCTATGTTTGCAAGAATTGCAATGGGCACAGCCACAAACGTTCAAGCAATTATTTCAATAGTGATTTTGATAATTTCTATTGTTGGTGTTGGATACCTTGCAGTTGCAATTTACAGAATTGGGATTTTAATGTATGGCAAACCACCAAAATTCAATGAGATTGTCAGAGCCTTAAAGAAAAAATGATGTTCACAAAAAGTTAAATATTTATATATTTTTATTCAATATTTATGTGATATTCTTTAACCAAGGTCAAGGAAACAAAACCTGACCAATCCCCTTTCATTTTCATTCTCCTTAAACGAAAACGAGCTTTCACTAGGAAAGCTCGTTTTTCTTGTTTATTGTTTTTTGATTATCTTGAGAATGCTCTCTTTTTGTTTGTTGCCATCACAAGTGCTAACCCCATAGACATTGTAAGTAAAATTGCAAACCAGCCGTTATTTTCTGTTGCATCTGTAGGTGGAATATCAGGATTGTTTGTATTTGTATCACTTGTTGTACCGTTTGTAGTGCCACCGGTTGTAGTACCTGCATTATTTCCTGCATTATTCCCTGTATTATCACCTGTGTTGTTACCTGTATTGTCGCCTGTGTTACCACCTGTATTATCGTCATCATCGCCAGCAGGAACAGTTACTTTTTCAAACACATTTGACATTTCTGTTGAGTCGTCTGCAAATGTTACTTCACAAGCATAAAGTCCGTCTTCTGTAGGTACATATTCAGCATCTGTTGCACCGTCAACTTTTGTATATTCGTAGCCATCAGTATATGCTTTTACAAAAACTTCATTACCATTAACATCTCTGTATGCAGTAACCGAATAAAAACCATCTTCTTTCGCAGTAAATTCACATTTACCATCTTTATCAACTTCGCTGATATAAAATCCGCTTGTCATCATATCTGTAAATTCAACATAACCGTAATAATCACCAAAAAGTTCAATTTTAATTGTGTCTCCTTTTTTAAGTTGAACTATGAAACAAGTATAGCCGTCGTACATTCCTTCTAATGAACCCGTATAAATACCTGACCAGCCATTTTCTGTGTCATAAACTGGGCCTTCGTCTTCACTTGGGAATGGAATTGTATTCTCATCTGTAAGTTCTACTTTCCCTTCTTTTGCAATATACCACTGATATGTTGCATCTGTGTCGTCATTAAGTTCAACATAAGGTTCTTCTGCTGTTGGCTGATGTGTGATTGCATATCCATAGAACAACATATCTGAATAAATTTCAATACCATTATATGTTACCACGCAACCATAAGCCGAACCGATTTTTGGATTTTTAAGAGTTGCTTCTGTTTCGCTATCAATTGCAACCATTTCATCATCCAAATTGAACCACTGATATTCTGCCTCTACATCCCAAGTAAGTGTTACATAAGGTTCTGCAGATGTTGGTTGATGGTCAATGCCTACATGTTTTTCAATAGTATAATCATATTCAACATCACCAAAATAATTGCTAAGTACTATATAGTATGTTTTTCCTGCTTCTGCTTCAAACTCGCAATAGAAGTTATATGTATCTTCGTAATCAATGTCATCATTATATGCAATTTCTTCGCCATTAGCATCAAAAACAGTTACATAAGGGTCGTTATTTTCATCATAGCCACCATTATCAGAAACAACTGCATACCAGCCACTTTCTGTTGGTGTAAATTTAACAACAATTTCTCCATATTCTTCAGGAATATAAACTGTATTTGTTTCGTCTGCTTCAACTTCTTTATATTCTATATCAAACTCACAAACATCACATTTTTCGTTGAAATCTTCGTCTGTATGAATACACACTTCACTACAGCTATCACAAACTCCGTTGTTCCAATCGTGGTCATATGTTGCCGGAATTACTTCGCCTGTTAAGTAATCTTCGCAAAGTTCACAGTAAAGCCCTTCAGTATGACCGTCAGCACAAGTAGGAGTTACACCATCACGATAATCATCTTCAGAAATAAAGTGAAGTTCTTTGCTGTTAAGCCCTTCGTTTTCTTCGTGAATTGAAATTGCATCCCAATCTTCTTGTGTGCCTTTGTAATGAATTGCTGTAAGTTTATCAGTGTATGACAAAATATCTTTGTCAATACTCTCTACACCTGAGCCAATAATCAATGTTTCAAGGCTTGATGACCAAAACGCAGCGTAGTTTATGGTTTTAACTGAATCAGATAAGATTATGCTATCAGTACTTGAGTGAGAAAAACAAGACTGCGGAATGGTATCAATGCCATTTCCCACTATAATAGTTGATATAGCACTATCTGTAAAGGCACTAATTCCCATTACTGTTACTGTATCAGGAATAATTACAGTGTTTATCCCTTGATTACTTTCAAATGCCATTTTTTCAATTGTTGTAACAGAAGACGGAATCGTGTATTTATCACAATTTTTATTGGCAGGATACATAACAAGAGTTTTTTCATCTTCTGTAAAAAGAATACCATCAATACTCTTATATGCTGTGTTTTCTTCGGCAACATTTATTTCTTCAAGCATATCACAACTATCAAAAGTATAACCTGTTACATAAGTTACCGTTGACGAAATTGAAACTGTTACAAGATTTTCTGCATAGCAGAATGCTGAATCAGAAATTTTTGTAATGCCTTCTTCAACTACAACTTCTGTAATTGACTCATTATATTCTTTCCAAGGTGGTGAGTACCAATCTGTATTCATTGCACCTGTACCGCTTATTGTGAGTACACCATCATCGGTGAGTTCCCAAGTAACGCCCTCACCTGCTGTACCATTTGCCACTGGTGCGTCAGTCGCGAATGCCATTGGCATTGTTGATACAATCATAATAAAAGTAAGTATGATTGCTAAAATTTGTTTGATTGTCTTTGTCATAATAAATCTCCTTTTATATTGTTTTGATTTCATTTATTGCTTCGTTTAATGCTTGTTTATTTTGTTTTTCAACATATTTTGTTAACTGTTTTAGCAAGTCGTGTCCCATTTTGTGATAATCGGTTTTTAAAATTTCATTGATTACTTTTTCCCGTTCTTCAAAACTTATGTCGTAAATCTTTAACAAGCAAGTGAGGATAAGTCTTATTTTATCTTCAATTGTATAGTTTTCTGTGCAAGGTTCCGTCAATGCACTTCGTTCAATACAACAAGTTACATTTTCAACTCGTCTGAATCGCTCAAGCGTCCAATCTGATAATCTTTCGCCGAGAATTTTTCTATTTTTCTCTGCTGTCCAATCCTTAACATAATGCAAGGTCATCGGATAAGAATAAATTGCAAGATAAAGGTCTTTCGCCTGCTCATTTTCTTCACAGAGCATTATCTGCGAAGAAATTTCCCAACAATATGAGAACAAATCATCGTGTTCTTTTGAAACCTTGTTTATGCATTTTGTGTGAAATTCTGTAATATCTTTAGTAAGTTCTAAAAGCATATGTTCTTTTGTTGGATAATAAAACGTTAAATTGCCCGTGCTGATATTAAGCTCATTGCTGATTGCTTTTGCTGAAGTGTTTGTAAACCCCTTTTCAAGAAACATTTTCATTGCAACCTGCATAATTTCAAGTTTAGTTAAATTAGATTTTCTACGAGCCACCCCATATCACCTCTCACAGAAAAATTAGTACGCGTACTAATTTAGGATACATCCTATTTTAGCACGCGTACTAAATTTTGTCAATAAACGTTGTTAATTTTTTAACAGGTAATTCTGTATAAAGATTTGCTCTCCCCTTTGTGAAAAAACACAAATTTGAAAAGAGTTTGACAAATTGGGGTTTGTCTATCTCTTTTTGTAGGGGCTGGCGAGTCTCACCTGCTGGTTCGGTCGGTGCTTCTGCTTCGCAGAGGTGTCCACCGGACACCCGCACCCCCG
>CALEJD010000008.1 GCA_937898195.1 uncultured Clostridia bacterium
TTTGCCATTTCTTTAATACGGTTATTTACTTCTTTAAGATTGAATTTTTCGCCTTCAACACCCAAAGCAACATTTTGTGCTGCACTAAAAATATCAATTAACTTGAAATGTTGATGAATCATACCAATTTTATGGTCAAAGGCATCACGAGGAGAACGAATAACAACTTCTTCACCATTAATAAGTATTTTACCAGAATCAGGATAGTAAATTCCTGCAACCATATTCATAAGGGTTGTTTTTCCACAACCATTTTCACCGAGAATAGAAAGAATTTCGCCTTTATATACATCTAAACTAACATTATTGTTTGCAATTACTTTAGAGCCAAATTTTTTAGTAATATTTTTTAATTGAAGAATAACAGTTTTTTCCATAAGAAACTCCTTAAAAAATAAAGGATTTTTATTTTGCTTATCATTCAAGAAAGGCGAAGTTGTTGCGCTTCGCCTTTCCCGTTAATTAAATAAGAATAACATCAAAAACTAATATGATTATTCAGTGATAGCTGTAATACCATCAATAATAATGTTGAAGTAAGGAGCTGAACGTTTTGCACTTTCGTTTACAAAAGTAATACCGTTAGCTGTTTCAACAACTTCTGTTTCAGGAACAAAATCGCCTGCGTCATCAACGTCAGCAATAAATGAAGCTAATGGTTTGCCGTCAACTGTGAATGTTGAGCAGTCAAATACTTTAATTGTTCCATCTTTAAGACCAGCCTTAACAGCATCAAGTTTTTCTTGTGTACCCTTTGCAGCAGCAGTGCCAAGAGCTGTGATTTCTACAGAACCTGTTGCGATTGTGCCTGTCCAGTCAGTATCAATAGCTTTGTCATTCTGAACGCAATCAATAATGTACTCGAAATATGGAGTCCAGTTGATTCTTGAAGCAATAATAAATGTGTTTGGACATTTTTCAACAGTTGAACCGTTATAAGATACGTTAGGAATATTTCTTTCTTCACAAGCTGTAGGAGCGCCCCATGAGTCAGCGTGCTGAGAAATTAATTTGCAACCATTGTCGATGAGAGCAAGAGCTGTTGTCTTTTCAGCTGCTTCATCATACCAAGAGTTTGTATAGCGAACTTCCATTTTAACGTTTTCTACTATTGATTTAACACCAAGGTAGAATGATGTGTAACCTGAAATAACTTCAGCATATGGGAATGCACCAACATAACCGATTTTTGCATTTTCGTCAGAAACTTTACCTTCAGCGTCGCCATAAAGTTCAACGAGCTTCATACCAGCTGCAACACCTGCAAGGTATCTGCCTTCATAGATTGAAGCAAATGCATTGTGGAAGTTAGCAAGCTTTTCTGTGTGAGCTCTTGTACCTGTAGCATGGCAGAATTCAACTTCTGGGAATTCTTTAGCTGCCTGAATCATATAAGGTTCGTGACCAAATGAGTCAGCGAAGATAAGGTCATATGACTCAGCTAAGTCAGCTGCTTGGTCATAACAAGCTGTACCTTCAGCGATGTCAGTAACGATTGTGTAATCATCAGCTGTGAGACCTTTGTTTGCACAAGCCTGTTTGAAAGCATCGATGAAGTTTTTGTCGTATGTTGATGAGTCACCGTGTAAGCAAATAAGAGCAGCTTTAATTTTCTTTGCATCAGTGTCTCCGTTGTTGTTACCGCCACATGCTGCAAAGCAAGTAACAACGAGAGCAATAGCCATAACTACTGCAAGAACTTTTTTGAGATTTTTCATAATTCTTTTTCTCTCCTTTTTATTTTTGTAATATTAAACAGCTTTGCGCTGTAATTACCTTGTGCCAAAAGTGATTTCACCAGTTGTATCATCCATAGCGTCAATAATTGCCATTGATTCAACTTTAATTCCCTGTGCTCTTAATTTATCGCCACCGCCTTGGAATCCTTTTTCAATAGCGATGCCACAACCAGCAAGGTGAGCTCCAGATTGTTTGACGATATCTATAAGACCGAGCAATGCGTTGCCCTTTGCAAGAAAATCATCGACGATTAAAACATTATCGTTTTCATTCAAAAATGATTTTGAAACAATTATGTCATAAGTGCATTGGTGAGTAAAAGATTCTACCTGACTTGTATAAACATCACCTTTGATGTTTATGGTCTTAGTCTTTTTTGCAAAAAGTAGTGGACAACCAAACTGTTGAGCAACCATACAACCAACACCAATTCCAGAAGCTTCTATTGTAAGTACTTTTGTAATGTTTTCGTCTGCGAAAAGTTTCTTTAGTTCAACACCCATTTGTGAAAGTAATTCAACATCTATCTGATGATTAAGAAAACTGTCAACTTTCAAAACGTTTCCCGCAAAAACTTTACCGTCTTTAATAATTCTTTCTTCTAAAATTTTCATACTTTTACCCTCATCGTCAATATATAGGTAATTATACTTCAAAATGAAAAAAAATACAATATTTTTTATCTGTTTTTTCGTGGAATTTTTTATGGATTATTTGGTAAAAATATATAAAAAGTTAATGTTTGTCTTAATATTGGACAAGCATTAAACGGGAGGTAAAATATGAAAAAAATATTATCAATTCTAATTGCAATTTGTATTTTTTCAACTTTCTTTACTGCTTGTAAAAGTAATGTTGAAGATTCACCACAAGGACAAGGGGGAGAAAATGCTGCGGTTGTCAGATTTTTAAATTTCAAACCTGAAGTGGCATCTGTTTATGACGAAATCGCAAAAGCATATAAAAATGAAACAGGAAAAACTCTTATTGTTGAAACCGCAGCTAGTGGTAACTATGAGCAGACACTCTCTGCAAAAATGGGGACAAGCGAAGCACCAACGCTCTTTCAAATAAATGGTCCCAAAGGCTATATTAACTGGAAGGATTATTGCGCAGATTTATCTGAAACTGAACTTTATAAGCATTTGACCGACAAATCGCTTGCCGTTACAGTTGGCGGCGGAGTTTATGGTATTCCTTATGTAGTTGAAGGCTATGGAATTATTTACAATAAAGAGATAACAGACAAATATTTTGCTTTGGGTGATAAAGCGACCCAATATAAATCTATGGATGAAATAAAAAGTTTTGATGCATTGAAATCAGTAGTTGAAGATATGCAAAAAAATGCATCAAAATTAGGAATTAAAGGCGTGTTTGCATCAACCTCATTAAAAACAGGTGAGGATTGGCGTTGGCAGACACATCTTGCAAATATTCCTTTATATTATGAATTCACAAAAAATGAAATTGATTTATCAAGTGATGCAACAAAAACAGTAAAATTTGAATTTTCTGATAATTTCAAGAATATTTTTGATTTATATATAAATAATTCTGTTAGTGATAAAAAGGTTTTAGGTTCTAAAATTGTTGATGAATCTATGGCAGAATTTGCACTTGGGCAATGCGCAATGGTGCAGAACGGTAACTGGGCATGGTCACAAATTAGCCAAGTAAATGGCAATAAAGTTAAAGCAGAAAATATTAAATATTTACCAATATATATGGGTATTCAGGGCGAAGAGAATCAGGGGCTTTGCATTGGTACAGAAAACTTTTTTGCAATTAATTCAAAAGCATCACAAGAAGAACAAAAAGCAACAGAAGAATTTATTTATTGGCTATTTTCAAGCAAAACAGGCAAGGATTTTGTTGTTAATCAGTTAAAGTTAATAGCTCCTTTTGATACTTTTAATGATAATGAAAAACCAAGTGACCCGTTAGCGCAAGAAGTTATTAACTGGATGAATAAAGCAGAAGTAACAACAATTCCGTGGAATTTCACAGTTTTTCCAAGTCAGACATTTAAAAGTGATTTTGGTGCTGCACTTCTTCAATATTCACAGGGTACAAAAGAATGGAACGATGTGAAGAAACTTTTTGTTGACCGTTGGAAGAGTGAAAGTCAGTAATTAAAATTTAAAATCGCCCCGCTGAAAAAGCAGGGCGATTCTTTCGCAAGGATTGATTATTATGGAGAAAAATATCAGAAAATATTTTCCAATTTTTTTATTCCCAACTTTAATTTCATTCACTTTAGTATTTTTAATCCCATTCATATTGGGAATTTACTTATCCTTTACTAAATTTACAACAGTTGAGAATGCAACATGGGTTGGTATTGAAAATTATATTAAGGCATTTACCCAAGATACTAATTTTTTGAATGCTTTATGGTTTACAGTAAAATTTACTGTTGTATCAGTTATAACAATAAATATTTTAGCATTTTGTCTAGCTTTGATTTTAACAAAAGCGATAAAAGGCACATCTTTCTTCAGAACAGTTTTTTTTATGCCTAACTTAATTGGTGGAATCGTTTTAGGATATATATGGAATTTGTTAATTAATTCTATATTGGGAATATTCGGATATGATATTACCTATGATGCTAGATTCGGCTTTTGGGGATTAGTTTTTCTTATGAACTGGCAATTAATCGGATATATGATGGTTATTTATATAGCTGGTATTCAAAACATCCCTAAAGAATTAAATGAAGCGGCTAAAATTGATGGTGCATCATCGTTTAATATTTTAAAAAATGTAACAATTCCAATGGTAATGCCATCTGTAACAATATGTCTTTTTCTAACGCTGACAAATTCATTTAAACTTTTTGACCAGAATTTAGCGTTGACGGGTGGAGCTCCAGCAAGAGAAACATCTATGCTGGCACTTGATATTTTTAATACTTTTTATGGAAGAATTGGTTGGCAAGGTGTTGGACAAGCAAAAGCAGTTGTTTTCTTTTTAATTGTTGCAATTATTGCTTTTGTACAGTTGAAAATTACAGCAAGAAAAGAGGTTGAACATTGATAAAAAATAAAAAATCTAATGCATTTGCATTTGCTGTTTTGTTGCTATTATCAGTTGTTTTTCTTTTTCCTATTTATCTTGTTGTGATGAACTCATTTAAATCAAGATTTAACATTATTAGTGAACCATTTGTATTCCCCAATGGTGAAACCTTTGTTGGTCTTGAAAACTATATTTCTGGAATTCAAACTTCAGGAATACTTGAAGCTTTTTTAAGAACGCTCTTTATAACTGTTGGCTCTGTATTAGAAATAGTAGTTTTCACATCAATGACCGCCTGGTATATAACAAGGGTAAAAAACAGATACACAAAAGGGATTTATTATTTGTTTTTGTTCAGTATGATTGTTCCTTTTCAGATGGTTATGTTTACAATGACTGCCGTTTGCATAAAACTGGGACTTAATAATATATTGGGAATAATTCCAGTGTATCTCGGATTTGGTTCAGGTTTATCGGTATTTATGTTCTGTGGTTTTATTAAAGGATTACCACGTGAAATAGAAGAAGCGGCGATGATTGATGGTTGTAGCCCCATAAAAACATTTTTTATGGTTGTTTTTCCAATTTTAAAACCGACAGCAATAACTGTTGCGATTTTAAATGCAATGTGGATTTGGAATGATTTCTTACTTCCATATTTACTTTTAGGTACAAAAAACAAAACATTATCGGTTGCAATTCAAATAACAATGCAAGGTGCATATGGTTCAATAAATTGGGGTGGATTTATGGCAATGCTTGTGCTTGCGATAATTCCAATTATTATATTCTATCTGTTCTGTCAAAAATATATTATTAAAGGTGTTATTGACGGGGCAGTCAAAGGTTAGGTAGAAATATGGCTTCTATATCACTAAAAAACATTAAAAAGACTTATGAAGATGGTGTGACAGTAATTGAAAATTTAAACCTTGAAATTAAAGATAAAGAATTTGTCATATTAGTTGGACCATCCGGTTGTGGTAAATCAACAACACTTCGTATGATTGCGGGGCTTGAAGAAATATCAGATGGTGAACTTTATATTGGCAACAAACTTGTCAATAATGTTTCACCTAAAGACCGTGACATTGCAATGGTGTTTCAAAGTTATGCATTATATCCGCATATGAGCGTATATAAAAATATGGCTTTTGGACTGAAAAATAGAAAAGTACCGAAAGATGAAATTGATAAAAAGGTTCGTGCAGCGGCAAAAGCACTTGAAATAGAACAATATCTTAACAGAAAACCAAGAGCATTGTCAGGTGGACAAAGACAGAGAGTAGCACTTGGACGAGCGATGGTCAGAGAGCCCTCAGTATTTTTGTTAGACGAACCGTTATCAAATCTTGATGCAAAACTGAGAACAGAAATGCGAAGCAGAATAACAATGCTTCATAAAGAACTTCAAACAACATTTGTTTATGTTACGCATGACCAGACAGAAGCTATGACAATGGGTGACCGCATTGTTGTTATGAAAGATGGTGTAATAATGCAGAATGACACACCACAGATGCTTTATAATCACCCACAGAATATGTTTGTAGCAGGTTTTATCGGCTCACCGCAAATGAATTTTATTAACAGTAAAATTACAAGAAAAACTGATGGATTTTACGCTCAATTCTATAATTACGGGTTAAAACTTCCCAAACGAATGGAAGAGCCATTATCTTTATACACAGAAAAAGAAGTTGTTTTAGGAATAAGACCTGAAGACCTTCATACAGAACATTTTTATTATAATAAGGATAAAGATAATATTATTGAGTTGTATGTTGATATTGCAGAAATGACAGGCTCAGATTACTATTTATATGGTTTAATAGGTGATGAAAAAATAATTGCAAATGTTTCTGCTAATTCTCAAGCAAAAAGTGATACAGAGTGTAAACTTGCCATTGACACTGAAAAAATTCATATATTTGATAAAATCAGCGAAAAACTTATATGTGATTGACTTTTTTAAAGAAAAATAATATATTTTTATATAGTTTATTTTTTAGGTAAGTGATTTTATGAGAACGAGCGGAGTTTTAATGCACATTTCATCTATTCCAGGAGATACTGGCATAGGCACACTGGGCGTTGAAGCATATAAATTTGTGGATTTTTTGAAACAAAGTGGACAAACATATTGGCAAGTATTACCTTTATGTCCTACAAGTTATGGTGATTCACCATATCAGTCTTTTTCTACTTTTGCAGGTAACCCATACTTTATTGATTTTGATTTACTTCGTGAAGACGGATTTCTTAAAAAAAGTGATTATTCAAAAATTAACTGGGGAGATAACCCTGAAAAAGTTGATTTCACAAAAATTTATAAAAACAGATTTAAAGTACTAAAAAAAGCCTTTGATAACTTTATTGTATCAACTGATAGTTTTGTTGAATTTTGTAATAATAATCAATATTGGCTTGATGATTTTGCCTTGTATATGGCGCTTAAAAATGCTTTTGACGGTAAGCCTTGGAACGAATGGCCAACAGATTTAAAAACTCGCAAACCAACTGTAATAGATAAAGCAAAAGCTCAGTATAAAGACGAAATCAATTTTCAAAAGTTTGTTCAGTATTTGTTTTTTGTTCAATGGTCAAACCTTAAAAAATATGCTAATGATAACGGTATTTTAATTATAGGTGATATCCCTATCTATGTGGCAGGAGATAGTGCGGATGTGTGGGCAAATCCAAAGCAGTTTTTACTTGATGAAGATTGCAACCCAATAGAAGTTGCTGGTTGTCCACCAGACGCATTTACTGATGATGGTCAGTTGTGGGGAAATCCACTTTATAACTGGGGTTATATGAAAAAAGATAACTACTCTTGGTGGAAAGAACGAATTAAACATCAGTATTCACTTTGTGATGTTATTCGTATTGACCACTTCAGAGGATTTGAGTCATATTATTGTATCCCTGCAAATGCTAAAACTGCGAAAATAGGCGAGTGGAGAAAAGGGCCGGGTATTGATTTCTTCCGTGAAATTGAAAAAGACCTTGGAAAAATGAATATTATTGCAGAAGATTTGGGCTTTTTAACTCCTGCAGTTAAAAGAATGCTTAAACAGAGTAAATATCCAGGTATGAAAGTTCTTCAATTTGCTTTTGATACAGATGAAGAAAACGATTATCTTCTTCATAATTTTACAAAAAATTCTGTTGCTTATGTCGGTACTCACGATAATGATACAATTATGGGATATATGACAAAAACAGCTCTGAGAAAAACTCGTAAACGTGCAAAAGAATATCTTCGATTAACTCGCAAAGAGGGTTATAATTGGGGAATGATGAAAGCAATCTGGTCAAGCAATTCTAATACTGCAATCGTTACAATGCAAGACCTTTTAGGACTCGGTAATGAGGCAAGAATGAATTTTCCGTCAACTGTCTGTGATAATTGGCAATGGCGTGCAAAATCAGATTATTTAAGTGATGAATTGGCAGAAAAAGTAAGGTTCTATACTGCACTTTATCAACGTTTGCCAAAGGTGAAAAGAGGAAAAAATAATGTCAAAAATAGTAAATGATGCAATATCACTTGCTAAAAATAAATTTCTTAAATCATTGAATGAATTAACACCTAATGAACTGCACGATGTAATTTCAACTGCGGTCATGGGCGAAATTGCTGACGATTGGATGAATAGCAGAGATAAGAGAATTCGTGAAAGAACTGCGTTCTATTTTTCTGCCGAATTTCTTGTTGGTCGAGCAATCTATAATAACCTTGTTTCAAAAGGTGTTTATGACGAAGTTGAAAAGGATTTAAACGAATACGGCGTATCACTAAAAGCACTTGAAGACGTTGAAGATGCCGCACTCGGTAATGGCGGTTTAGGTCGTCTTGCCGCTTGCTTCCTTGAAAGTGCAGCAACTCACAATATTGCGCTTGATGGTTATGGAATCCGTTATAAATACGGACTTTTCAAGCAAGATATTCAAGACGGTTTTCAGGTTGAATATGCTGATGATTGGACAAAATGGGGTGACCCTTGGTCAATTCGTAATGAAAACGATTCAGTTGAAGTTCAGTTCAAAGATATGACAGTTAAAGCCGTACCTTATGATATGCCGGTTATTGGCTATGGTACTGATAATGTTGGTACATTAAGACTTTGGCAAGCAGAATCTATTGTGCCATTTGATTTTGACTTGTTTAATCAGCAAAAATATGATAAATCAGTCAACCTTAAAAACCGTGCAGAAGATATTTCTCGTGTGTTATATCCAAATGATGATACCTATGATGGCAAAAAATTAAGACTTAAACAACAATATTTCTTCTCAAGTGCATCTTTGAAAGATATTATTAGAAAATATAAGAAAATTCACGGTGCAGATTTCTCAAAATTTGCAGATTTTATTACAATTCAGTTAAATGATACTCATCCTGTAATTTCAATTCCTGAACTTATCAGGCTTTTAACCGAAAACGAAAAAGTTGATTTTGATTGTGCAGTTGAAATCACTAAAAACGTGTTTAATTACGCAAACCATACCATTATGCAAGAGGCACTTGAAAAATGGGATGTAAAGATAATCAAAGACACTATTCCACAAGTTTTAGACATTATCAAAAAGCTTGATAAAATGCTCAAAAAAGAGCTTAAAATGGCTAAAGTAGATAAAGAAACTGCCGAGAAAATGCAAATAATTCAGGACAAACGTGTGCATATGGCTTACCTTGCAATTTTCTGTTCAAAATATGTGAATGGTGTTGCAAGAATTCACACAGATATTCTTAAAACAGACGTTTTAAAAGATTGGTATGAGTTGTATCCTGAAAAGTTCCAAAACAAGACTAATGGTATTACTCAAAGAAGATGGTTATTGCTTTGCAATCGTGAACTTTCAGCTCTGGTTACTGAACTTTTGGGTACTAATGAATGGGTTACAAACCTTAATAAACTTAAGGAGCTTGAAAAGTACGCTGATGACGAAAATGTGATTAACAGATTTATCGCCATTAAAGAAGCAAAGAAACAACAACTTGCAGACTTTATCAAGCAACACGACGGAATAGAAGTTGAAGCTAATACCATCTTTGATATTCAAATTAAGCGACTTCATGAGTATAAGCGCCAATTCCTTAATGCACTTGCAATTCTTGAACTTTACTTTGAAATTAAAGAGGGCACACTTAAAGATTTTGTTCCAACAACATTTATTTTTGGTGCAAAATCAGCTCCTGGTTATGCACGCGCAAAAGGTATAATCAAACTTATTAACGAGATTGCAAAACTTATTGAAAAAGATAAAGTTGTATCAAAATATATTAAAGTTGTATTCGTAAAAAATTATAATGTTTCTTATGCTGAAAAGCTTGTTGCAGCAGCTGATGTCAGCGAACAGATTTCAACAGCAGGTACAGAGGCATCAGGCACAGGTAATATGAAACTTATGCTCAACGGTGCAGTTACTCTTGGAACTTATGATGGTGCGAATATTGAAATTGTTGAAGAAGCAGGGGAAGATAATAACTATATTTTCGGTGCCCGTGTTGAAGATATTGAAAAAGTAAAAGATTATTATTCTTCTAAAAATCTTTATGATAATGACGAGAAAATCAAGCGTGTGCTTGATGCACTTGTGGATGGCACACTTAAAGACGGTAGAACAAAGATTTTCAAAGAGCTTTACGATTCAATTCTTAAAGGTGCATCTTGGCACGAGCCAGACCATTACTATTTGCTTCTTGATTTCAATGACTATGTTGAAACAAAGAAAAGAATTAATGCTAATTATAAAAACAAAAAAGAATTTTATAAAAAGTGTTGGCTCAATATGTGTAATGCAGGAAAATTCTCATCAGATAGAACAATTAAAGAGTATGCAAATGAGATTTGGCATATATAAATTTAAAGGACTCTTTTGAGTCCTTTTTTCTTGCATAATTTGAATTTTCAATATATAATAAATTGAT
The DNA here is from genome assembly GCA_937898195.1 of uncultured Clostridia bacterium. Taxonomy (GTDB): domain Bacteria; phylum Bacillota; class Clostridia; order Oscillospirales; family Acutalibacteraceae; genus Fimenecus. The sequence goes on from CALEJD010000008.1 coordinate 10,703, forward strand.
TTTATTAACAGGTGGTGTTCATATGAATTATGATTGTGGTTTTACAAAAGAAAACAACTGGTTTCGTTATCGTGCAGCAGCAATTATTGTTGAAGATAATTGCGTATTGTTTGCTGGCAATGAAACAGCCGATTATTTATATTCAATTGGTGGAGCAATTCATATGAACGAACCCTCTGAAGAAGCTGTTAAAAGAGAAGTTTTTGAAGAAACAGGCGTTCATTATGAAGTTGACAGATTGGCAGTAATTCATGAAAACTTCTTTTATGGTGATGGTGGAACACAACCAAATACACTTTGCCACGAAGTAGCATTTTACTATTTGATGAAACCAAAAGGCTCAAAAGAACTACATAGTGACAGTTATACAAGCGGTGGATATAAAGAAACCGCACATTGGATTCCAATTGATGATTTGGATAAACATGTAGCATATCCTACATTTATGAAAGAATACTTAAAAACTATGCCGAAAGAAATAGTGCATATCATATCGAATGAGAGAGAATAATTTTGGACAAAAAAATATTAGAACAATATATAAACCAAAAATTGAATATCACAATTTTCGATGAACTTGATTCAACAAATAATTATTTGAAAAAATTAGGTTCAAATGGCGAAAAGGAAAATCAACTCGTTATTGCTTTAAGTCAGACTGGTGGCAGAGGCAGAATGGGTCGTTCTTTCTATTCCCCAAACGGAACAGGAATTTACTTTTCTTTACTTTTATATCCAGAATATGCTATCGAAAAATCACTTTTTTTGACAGTTATGGCTGCTGTTTCTGTTGCGGAAACAGTTATGAAATACAACAAAAACGATGTTAAAATCAAATGGGTTAACGATATTTATATTGATGGTAAAAAAGTATGCGGAATTTTAACAGAAGGTTCTGTAAACAATGAAAAGAAACTTGACTATGCAATTGTAGGTATAGGAATAAATGTGGTTGCACCAAAAAGTGACTTCCCAGATGATATAAAGGATATTGCAACATCTATTTTCCCGGGAAAAACAGAAGAGAATATTAAAGAAAAAATCGTTGCTGATGTTGTAAACAAGTTTTTTGATATGTATAACGGAATTGATACTGATTTTATTAAAAGATATAAAGAGTATTCATATCTTACAGGTAAAGAAATCAACATAATTCAAGGTGATAGTAAAAGACCTGCAATTGTGATTGATATTACTGACGATTGTCATTTGCTAGTTAAGAATGAAAATGGCGAAATCGAAGAGATTTCATCAGGTGATGTTAGTGTGAGGCTACAATGAAAAGAAGAAATCTGATTGTAACATTAACGTTGTCTGCATTATTCTGTACATTGATTTGCATAGGCTCATTTATACGAATTCCAATGCCCAATATGATGCCTATGACCTTGCAAACATTCTTTGTTTTGCTTACGGGACTTGTGTTACCTGTTAAAGCATCTGCTCTCGCTACTATTACTTATATGGCACTTGGACTAATTGGTTTACCAATATTTTCAGGCGGTGGGGGATTAGGCTATGTTTTAATGCCTAATTTCGGCTTTATAATCGGCTTTGTGATTTCGTCAGTAACAATGAGTGTTCTTGCAGAAAAACTAAAAAAACGCAAATTTAGTCAATATTTTGCAATATCTTTACTTGGTATCGCAATTATCTACATAATCGGAATTTTATATTTTGTTTTAATCACAAACGTATACAATAACAATGATTATTCTGCAATATGGTTTATTCAGACAGTTTTCCTGCCATTTCTACCAAAAGAAATAATTTGCATCATATTAGCATCTTTATCAGCATACAAAATAAGACCATATATAACAAAAATCCCACAATGAAGTGGGATTTTTTTCTTATCTTATTGTTTTATATATCAAAGGTTTTGTTTCAGGCTTTTCGGCACCGATTGTAAATGAAGTGTTGAAAAGTTTTTCTGCATTTTTTAGTTTATCTTCCGTTTCTGCATAGAGAATTGCGATTGTATCTCCAACAGAAGCCTTATCACAAGTCTTTTTATAAAGTACAATTCCTGCACCGTAGTCAATAGTATCTGTTTTCTTTTCTCGACCTGCACCAAGTAAAACAGCACTTTCACCAACAATTCTTGAATCAATACTTTGGATGTAACCATCTTTTTTTGCCTTGATTTCAAGTGATTTTTCGCAACTTGGCAAAAGTTCAGTATTATCAAGCATTTCTGCATTTCCAGCTTGTGCAGTAACAAGTTCTTTAAGTTTATTAAATGCTGAGCCGTCAAGTAAAGCATTTTCAGCCTTATTATATGCGACATCATAATTCCAACCGTTAGAAATACTTAAAATTGTTGCGGAGAGTACAAGACAAAGCTCTCGTAATTGCTTATCACCTTTATTTTTGAGAATCTCAACAACTTCTTTGATTTCAAGTGCATTTCCAATATTTGAACCAAGGGGAATATCCATATTTGTAATAACTGCAGCCATATTGCGACCACATTTTTTACCGATTTTTACCATCATTTCCGCAAGTTCTGTGGCACTTTTTTCATCTTTCATAAATGCACCGCTACCACACTTTACATCAAGAACAATGTTCTTTGCTCCTGCTGCAATTTTTTTACTCATAATACTTGAAGCAATAAGTGAAATATTACCCACAGTTGCAGTAACATCACGCAAAGCATAAATCTTTTTGTCAGCAGGTGCTAAATTGCCTGTCTGTCCTATAAGTGCAATCCCGATTTCATTAACTTGTTTGAAAAAAGCATCTGTGTCAATAGATGTGTTATACCCCTCAATGCTTTCAAGTTTGTCGATTGTACCGCCTGTGTGACCAAGTCCGCGACCACTCATTTTAGCCATTTTAATGCTGAGTGTAGCACAAATCGGTGCTACTATAAGTGAAGTCTTATCTCCAACACCACCTGTGGAGTGCTTGTCAGCAGTAATTCCGTTAATAGCAGACAAATCAAGCATATCACCGGATTTTGCCATACTTTCAGTAAGATTTACTGTTTCTTCTTCATCCATACCATTGATAAAAATAGCCATAAGAAGTGCAGATGCCTGATAATCTTCGATATTTTCTTTTGTGTATTCCTGAACAAAAAAGTCTATTTCTTCTTTTGTAAGTTTCTGTGCGTCACGTTTTTTCTCAATAATATCGTAAATTCTCATATCATTCACCTAATTTAGATTTATCAAAAGAATAGGGGAGAAGTTCACATAAAGTAAACTCTTTAATTTCGTCTTCACTAATACCAACATATACTTTAAAATCAGCATCACAGAATTCTGCTAACGCTTGTCTGCAAACACCACAAGGCATAGCGTAATCAGTAATTTCACCATTTTTTTCACCTACAACACAAATTGCCGTGAATTCTTTTTCACCATTTGCTATTGCAGAAAATATAGCTGTTCTTTCTGCACAGTTTGTAACCGAATATGATACGTTTTCAATGTTACAACCTTTATAAATATTCCCGTTTTTAGTAAGTAAAGCTGCACCTACATTATAGTTTGAATATGGTGCATAAGAGTTTTTCATAGCATCTTTTGCTAACATAAAAAGGTCTTTTGTGTTCATAAAATCACCTTAAATTAAAGTTTTCTAAAATCACTTTGCTGATATAATTATACCCTTTAATTGTTCCAAGGTTTTCAGGTTCAATATCATGCGAATACATCATAACAGGTACTCGTTCTCTTGTATGGTCTGTACCTTTAAATGCAGGGTCACAACCGTGGTCAGCAGTAATAATCAATAAATCATCATTTTTCATTTTTGGCACAAACTCGTTTAACCAATTATCAAATTCGCTTATTGCATTTGCATAACCGTCAACATCTCGTCTATGACCATATTTCATATCAAAATCAACAAGATTAGTAAATACAAGACCTTTGAAATCCTTTTCGATTAATTCAAGAGTTTTGCTCATACCTTTGTCATTTGAATGAGTGTAATACTTTTCAGTAATTCCACGATTAGCAAAAATATCTGCAATTTTACCAACTGAAATTACATCAAAACTATTAGTTTTCAATTTATCAAGCATTGTATCTTCAGGTGGTTCAACAGAAAAATCGCGTCTGTCCGCAGTCCTTGTGAATGGGTATTCACCTGTAAACGGTCTTGCAATAACACGACCGACAGCGTGCTCACCAACGAGTATTTTCCGTGCAATTTTGCAATACTCATATAACTTTTCAAGTGGAACAACATCAGTATGTGCTGCAATTTGAAATACACTGTCAGCAGATGTATAGACAATTAATTTGCCTGTTTTAATATGCTCTTCACCATAATCAGCAATAACTTGTGTGCCTGAATATGTCTTGTTACAAAGAGTTCCACAACCTGTCTGTTTTTCAAATTCTTCAATAATTTCTTTTGGAAATCCGTCAGGGTAGGTAGGCATAGGTTTGTCTGAAATAATGCCTGCGATTTCAAAATGACCGATTGTAGTGTCCTTGCCTGCAGACAATTCTTGTAAAGCACCAAATTTGCCGATAGGTAATGGACAATCATCAAGTTCAACACCATTAATATTGCAAAGTCCAAGCTTTGTTAAATTTTGAATACTAAATTTTTCTGATTTTGAAATACTTTTAAGAGTATTCGCACCAAAATCTCCAAATTTTTCAGCATCAGGAGCATTACCGATGCCGAAACTGTCGAGAACAATCAGAAGTATTCTATTATATTTCATTAATATCCACTACCTTGTTCGTTTTTAACAATTTTTACAATTCTGCTCGTGCCAAGTCTTGATGCACCAAGGTTAATAAAATCTTCTGCATCTTCAATTGATGCGATTCCACCCGCAGCTTTTATCTTCTTACCATTAGTAGTATGCTTCGCAAAAAGTTCAATATCAGCTTTTGTAGCACCACCGGTTGAAAATCCAGTTGAAGTTTTAATATAATCTGCATTTGAATTGCTGACAATTTCACACATCTTGATTTTTTCATCGTCAGTAAGAAGGCAAGTTTCAATAATAACTTTTAATAATTTGCCATCACAAGCATCTTTTATTGCGTTGATTTCATTAAGAATTTCATTGTGTTTCTTGTCCTTTAACCAACCAACGTTGATTACCATATCAATCTCGTCAGCACCGTTTTTAACGGCATCTGCTGTTTCAAAAACCTTTGTTGCAGTTGTTGAATATCCGTTTGGAAACCCGATAACAGTACAAATAGCGAGTTTTTCTCCCACATATTCTTTTGCTTGTTTAACAAATGAAGCAGGAATACAAACCGATGCAGTATTATATTTAATTCCATCGTCACAAATTGATTTAATTTCATCCCAAGTTGCACTTTGAGAAAGTAATGTGTGGTCAACCTTTGAAAGAATCTCTTTAATATCCATTATTTTATCCTCCGCAAGAACTACAAGTGTTGTAGCCATTGTTTATATATTTATTAAGTTCGTCGCTTGTGAGCTGAACTGTTTGCTTGTTTTCTTCTTTCATTCTGTCAACAAAAGAACAGTCTTTAGTGTGTATTTTCTTGCTGTTTTTATTTATCACATAAGTCTTAGTTTTTGATTGTTGTTTTGTTGTATTTTCGTTTCTGTTTGTGGTTGTTGAAGTAGTAGAACTAGTCTGTGTATTCTTCTTAGTAGTTTGTTCGTTTTTATCATCTTCATTGTTTTGACTATCATTATTATCTTCGACAGTATCATTTGTGCTTTCAGTTGTAGAAGTTATACCAAGAATTGGTAACACGTCTTCTGGTTTTTTCTCTTCATTAAAGACTTGTGAAACTCTGTTGTATTCACCATCTTCAAGCAAATCGGTTACGGCATTAATTCCCTTATATATGTTATAAAGTTCACCGGCTATCAATACAAGTGTTGCTGCCATTATAATACAACAAGTCGATATTGTTTTTATTCTATATTCATCACTACGTAAATAGTCAAAAAACTCTTTTACTCTTGAATTTTTGTTCTCGTTATCCAAAATCAACACCTCGTACTACATTTTAACACTTAATCGTTAGTTTTTCAATATAAGTAACCGAATAGATTTAAAAAGAATATGATGTAATAGTGCGTTGCACAAATAAAATTAAGGAGAGTATATATGGAAACAAAAGCAATGAATTGTATTTGTGAAGAAATGCCTAAGTTACCAAATTGTCCGGTAATAGCAATGGCTTATGTTCCTTTTCAAACAGAACTTGTAACTTATACTTGTGTTGAAGCACTTAATAAAGGAACACTTTTCCCAGAACTTGACAAAAAATTCTATGGGGGTAAATGCTGTGGATAAATGCAAACTTATGAGAGAACTTTCAAGTGTGAAATTTGCAGCTTGGGAGCTTCATTTATATCTCGATACACATCCTTGCGATGAAAAAGCATTAGAAATGCATAAAAAATATACAGAGCGGGCAAAAGAATTGACAGAAGAATATGAAGAGTGCTTTGGTCCGCTCACACACGAATCAGGCAGCGGACTTGCATGGGTTAAGAATCCTTGGCCTTGGGAGTATATGGAGTGTGATTGTTAGTGTTTCAATATGAGAAAAAATTACAATATCCTGTAAAGATTAAAAATCCGAATCCAAAACTTGCGCAAGTAATTATTTCACAATTCGGCGGTCCTGACGGCGAACTCGCAGCATCAATGAGATATTTTTCTCAAAGATACGGAATGCCGTTGCCAGAGCTTAAGGGACTTTTGACGGATATAGCAACTGAAGAACTTTCTCACTTAGAGATGGTAGGTGCTATTGTTTATCAACTTACACGAAATCTTACAATTGATGAGATTAAGAAAAGTGGATTTGATAAATACTTTGTTGACCATACAACAGGGCTTTACACTGTTGCAGCAAGCGGTACACCATTCTCAGCAATGTATTTCCAGTCAAAAGGTGATGTTATAACAGACCTTCACGAAGACCTTGCTGCAGAGCAAAAAGCGAGAACAACCTATGACAATATTCTTCGTCTCGTTGATGACCCAGATGTACGCGACCCAATTAAATTCTTGCGTGAAAGAGAAATTGTGCACTATCAAAGATTTGGTGAAGGTTTGCAGTTGATGACAGATAAACTTGATAGCAAAAACTTCTACGCATTCAACCCAAGTTTTGATAAGCATTGTATGAAAAATGTGAAAAAGAATAGAAGATAAAACATGAGCGGGAGTAAAATCCCGCTTTTGTAGTTTCCTGTCAAAAAATTAACAAATTATCATTGACACTTGTGATTATTGATAGTAAACTATAAATGTTAATAAATTATTAAAGAGGTGCTTAACATGGCAATTCAGCTTACAGCTGAACAACAAGCTTTGCTCAACGGTGAACAAGGCGAAGTTATGGCTAAAGTTATGAAAACACTTGTTATGTACGGCGAAACATTCGGCGCAGAAAAAATGGTTCCCGTTACAAGTGAAAAGGGACATCTTGTTACAAGTTTTGGTCTTAAAATGATGACTCCTGTTTTTGATTTGATGGACCAGCTTCTTAATGCTGGTGTTGTTTCAAAACAGAAATTCTCTGTTGACCCAAAACCATTTGACCCAAATGTTCCATCAGATTTCCTTAAAAACTTTGTTTTCAAAAAGTTTATGTATTCAAAGCAGGATTCATATAACGAACAACTTCGTAAAATGGGTCTTTTAAATGACGATGCTTATACTTGTGCTTGCTACCTTGATGAAGTAGGCAACACACCAAAAAAAGGTGATATTCTTTCATGGGCTGAATCAAGTGCAGTTGCATATGCAAACTCTGTTATTGGTGCTCGTTGTAACCGTAACTCAGGTATCATTGAAATGATGGGCTCAATCGCGGGCTTTGTTCCTTGTTTTGGTCTTCTTACGGATGAAGGCAGAAAAGCAACATGGGTTATCGAAGTTAAATGCTCAAAGAAGCCTGAAGCTCAGATTCTCGGTTCTGCAATCGGTATGAAAGTTATGGAAGATGTTCCATTCGTTAAAGGTATGACTGAATGGCTCGGCAATGACCTTAACGATGATGCAAAAGCATATCTTAAAGACTTTGGTGCTGCTTGTGCATCAAACGGTGCAGTTGGTCTTTTCCATATTGATGGTCTTACACCAGAAGCTACTGAAATGGGTGACTCACTCGTTGCTGAAAATGCACAGGTTTATGTTATTGATGATGCTGAACTTGAAAGAGTTAAGGCTTCATATCCTGTTATGTGGAAGAATCCTGGTGCAACTCCAAAACTTTGCTTCGTAGGTTGCCCACACATGACAATGGCTCAGCTTAAAGAGTGGACAAATGATGTTTATGATGCTCTTCAGAAGAACGGACTTAAAAAGGTTTCAATCCCTACAGTATTTACAGCTCCTCCAGCAGTTTGTGACGAATTCAAAAAGACTGATTTGTATGCAAAACTTCAGTCAACAGGCGTTGTGCTCAGCTACATTTGCCCACTTATGTATATGAACAACCCACTTGCAAAGAAAATGCCTGTAATCACAAACTCAAACAAACTTCGTACATATACAACTTCTCGTTACTATACAAGCGAAGAAATTCTTGACATCATTACAAAGGAGGCAAAATAAAATGAAAACATTTAAAGGTCGTCCCGTAGTTCCGGGAACAGCAACAGCAACTGCTCTTGTTTCACACGGTGGTTTCAATACACTTGCTTCCTTCCAGGGTGCACTTCAGTTTGGCGACAAACAAGCAAAATGTGGTGACCAGAACAATACAGACATTTATGAAAAGCCAATGGTTGGCACTGCACTTTGCCTTCCACAGACAATCGGTTCAACAACAGGTGGTCTTGTTCTTTATTGTGCAAAGGTTATGGAA
>CALEJD010000009.1 GCA_937898195.1 uncultured Clostridia bacterium
CTCTGATGATATTACCTGTTGACACAGCAGGAATATTGAATTTTTCACAAATCTTCTCTGCTTGTGTGCCTTTTCCTGCGCCAGGAGCGCCGAGAAGGATTAAGTTCATATCATTTACCTCCGAAATTAATCAAGGAAGCCTTTATAGTGACGCATCATCATCTGGCTTTCGAGCTGCTTCTGAGTTTCAAGAGCAACACCAACCATAATGATAATTGATGTACCACCAACTGCAAGGTTCATACCGTTCTCTGTGAAGAGACCAGCAAACTGTGAATAAACAATTGGGAACATTGCAACTACGCTGAGAAGAAGTGCACCAATAAGTGTCATTCTGTTAAGAACCTTTGTGATGTAAGTCGAAGTTGGTTTGCCAGGACGAATACCTGGGATTGAACCACTGTTCTTACGAAGGTTATCTGCCATTTCAATTGGGTTATACTGGATAGCCGCATAGAAATAAGCGAAGAAAATGATAAAGATGAAATAGATTGTTCCATAGAATGGGTGTGTCTGACCAAGCCATACTGTTGTGAGCTTGTTCCAGAAGCCACCTTCTTCACCAGGAGCAAACATAGCGATTGTAGGAAGAATTGAAAGAATTGATGATGCGAAGATAACTGGAAGAACACCGCACATATTAACCTTAATTGGCATATGTGTGCTCTGACCACCGTACATCTTACGACCTACAACACGCTTTGCATATTGAACTGGGATTCTTCTTTCTGCATTGTCCATCCAAACAATGAAGAAAATCATACCAATAAGAGCTGCTGCTGCAATTGGCACGAGTGCGAAGTAAGCGCCACCTCTGTCAAAGTATTGATAGAGATTGTAAATTGTTGTTGGCATACGAGCTACGATACCAGCGAAAAGAATCATTGAGATACCGTTACCGATACCCTTTTCGTTGATACGTTCGCCAAGCCACATAACAATCGCTGTACCTGCTGTGTAGCAAAGAATTACTACAACTGCTTGAAGAACTGCTGAGAAACCTGTGAATGCTTTACCGTTTGCATCGCCTACAAGGAAACCTTGTGATTTGATGAAGAAGTAGTAAGCAATACTCTGCAAGAGACCCAATGCAATAGCTGAATAACGAGTGATTTTATTCATCTTCTTTCTGCCTTCTTCGCCTTCTTTAGAAAGCTTTTGAAGTGCAGGAATTGCAACTGCAAGAAGCTGAATAATAATTGATGCGTTAATATATGGTGTAATTGAGAGAGCGAACAATGTACCATAGTTGAAAGCATTACCTGTCATCATTGAAAGGTATGTCAAGAATGTACCTGCAGCTTCTTCACCAAAAAGTCCGTTTGACGCAATGTCAACAAATGGAACTGGTAACGCTGAACCAATTCTATAAATGAAAATGATGAGCGCTGTAAAAAGAAGCTTTTTACGGAGGTCAACAATTTTCCAAGCGTTAATAAATGTCTGGAACACTGTTAAATCACCTCAGCCTTTCCGCCTACTGCTTCAATCTTCTGCTTTGCAGCATCAGAGTATGCGTTTACTTTAACAGTAAGTTTTTTGCTGAGCTCGCCATTTCCTAATACTTTAACTCCATCAAGAGCTTTTTTAACAAGGCCTGCGTTAACGAGTGCCTCGATATCTACTGTTGCACCATCCTCAAAAGCATTGAGTGCTGAAACGTTAACAGTAGCGATTTCCTTAGCGAAGATATTGTTGAAACCACGCTTTGGAAGTCTTCTCTGTAAAGGCATCTGGCCACCTTCGAAGCCGACCTGCATACCTCTACCTGCACGGGCCTTCTGACCCTTGTGACCTTTACCAGCTGTTTTACCCTGACCTGAAGCAGCACCACGACCGATACGCTTAACGTCTTTCTTTGAACCAGCTGCAGGTGAAAGTTCGTGCAATTTCATTTTTGTGCACCTCCTTAAGCCTTAGTTACCTCTAAAAGATGTGAAATCTTCTTAATCTTACCCTGAGTCTGTGCGTTGTCTGGCTGACAAGTTACATCCCCAATTTTGCGGAGACCAAGTGCGTGAGCGGTGGCGATTTGGTCTTTTTTACTTCCGATAAGGCTCTTTACGAGTTTAATCTGAATGTTTGCCATAATTCTCCACCCTCCTTATTCTGTAATCTCTTTAACTGATTTGCCACGGATAGCAGCAACTTCTTCTGCTGTACGGAGCTTTGAAAGACCGTCGATAGTTGCTCTAACTACGTTGCAAGGATTGTTTGAACGAAGTGCTTTTGAACGGATGTCCTTGATACCTACCATTTCAACAACGGCACGAACAGGGCCACCAGCGATAACACCAGTACCAGGTGCAGCAGGTTTCATAAGAACTACGCCTGCACCGAATTTACCTGTAATTTCATGTGGGATTGTTGTGCCTTTAAGAGAAACTTTGATAAGGTTCTTCTTAGCAGCTTCAATACCCTTACGGATAGCATCTGGAACTTCGCCTGATTTACCAAGACCGAAGCCTACAATACCGTTACCGTCACCTACAACAACCAAAGCGGAGAATTTCATAATACGGCCGCCCTTAACTGTTTTAGAAACACGGTTGATAGCAACTACTCTTTCTTGAAGTTCGAGTGTTGATGCGTCAATAATAGCCATTACTTTTTTCTCCTTTCCTTAGAAGTTGAGGCCGCCCTCACGGGCACCTTCTGCGAGAGCTGCTACTCTACCTGTGTAAACATAGCCGCCTCTGTCAAATACAACATCTGTGATGTTCTTTTCTTTTGCTCTTTCAGCAAGAAGTTTACCAACTTCTTTAGCTGCATCTTTGTTACCGCCGTAATTTGCGAAGTCCTTCTCTGTTGATGAAGCGCTTACAAGTGTTACACCTGCAACGTCGTCAATCAACTGAGCATAGATATGCTGGAGAGAACGGAACACATTAAGGCGTGGGCACTCTGCAGTGCCTGAAATCTTGGCGCGGACTCTCTTATGTCTCTTGAGTCTTGCTGCCTTTGTATCTGGTCTGTTAACCATAGCTTTACTCTCCTCCTATTATTTGCCCTTACCGGCTTTACCTTCTTTACGACGGATATGTTCGTCAACATACTTGATACCCTTGCCCTTGTATGGCTCTGGTGGTCTCTTTTCGCGAACTTCTGCTGCGAACTGGCCAACCTTCTGCTTGTCAGGACCTGAGATAACGATTTTGTTTGGGTTTGGAGTCTCAACTGTGATTCCTTCTGGAGCAGGCATAATTACCTGATGTGAGAAACCAATGTTAAGAACAAGGTCCTTACCCTGAACTGCTACACGGTAACCAACGCCGTTAACTTCAAGTTCTTTTGAATAACCCTTTTCAACGCCTTCAATCATGTTAGCGATGAGTGTACGTGTGAGACCGTGGAGTGATTTGTTAAGGTTTGAATCGTCTGGACGAGCAACTGTAACAACTGCGCCATCGAGTTCAACCTTCATATTGCTGTGCACTGTTCTTGTAAGTGTGCCCTTAGGGCCTTTAACGGTAACAGTGCTGCCATCTACTTTAACTTCTACCCCTGCAGGAACTGCGATAGGGTTTCTGCCTATACGTGACATTTACTGTACCCTCCTTACCAAACGAATGCGAGAACTTCGCCGCCCACGTTGAGCTTGCGAGCTTCTTTATCTGTCATAACACCCTTAGATGTTGAAAGGATTGCAATACCAAGACCTTTCATTACCTTTGGCATGTCTTCACAGTTTGTGTAAATACGTAAACCAGGTTTTGAAACTCTTCTGATACCTGTAATTACGCTTGATTTGTTAGGACCGTATTTAAGAGCGATTTCAATTACGCCTTGCTTACCGTCTTCTTCTACTGTAAATCCTTTGATGTAACCTTCATCAACAAGAATTTGAGCAATCGCTTTCTTCATGTTTGATGCAGGCACTTTCACTGTATCATGCTTTGCGGAATTCGCATTACGGATTCTGGTGAGCATATCACCGATTGCATCTGTAATTTGCATAATGAGTTACCTCCTATAAATTTTAGATTGCTCTATTACCAGCTTGATTTTTTCACGCCAGGAATCTGACCTGCGTGTGCTAACTCTCTGAAGCAAATACGGCAAACGCCATATTTACGGAGGTAAGCATGTGGTCTACCACAGATTTTACATCTGTTGTAAGCTCTTGTTGAATACTTTGCAGCTCTCTGCTGCTTAACTTTCATCGCTGTCTTTGCCACTGTCTACCCCTCCTTATTTAGCGAATGGAGCACCCATGAGTGTTAAGAGCTCACGTGCTTCTTCGTCTGTGTTAGCTGTTGTTACGAAGCAAATATCCATGCCACGTACTTTGTCAATCTTATCATAATCGATTTCAGGGAAAATCAACTGTTCTTTAACGCCCATTGAGTAGTTACCACGACCATCAAATGAGTTAGGGTTGATACCTCTGAAGTCACGAACTCTTGGAAGAGCAAGATTGAAGAATCTGTCAACAAATTCATACATCTTGTCACCACGAAGAGTAACTTTAACGCCGATTGTCATACCTTCACGAAGTTTGAAGTTAGCAACTGATTTCTTAGCTGCACACTTAACAGGTTTCTGACCTGTGATTTGTGAAAGGTCATTGATAATTGCGTCTACAACTTTTGCGTTGTCCTTAGCTTCACCGCAGCCTACGTTGATAATAACTTTATCAAGCTTTGGAATCTGCATTACGCTCTTGTAATTGAACTTCTTTTGAAGAGCAGGAACAACGTCAGCTTTATACATTTCTCTAAGTCTTACTGCCATTTTATTGTTCCTCCTTATTCAAACTTTGCGCCGCACTTTTTGCAAACGCGAACTTTATCTTTGCCTGTGCCTTCGTGACCAACTCTTGTAGCTGCTTTGCACTTAGGACATACAAGCTGAACTTTGTCAGCGTAAAGAGCACTTTCTGCCTTGATGATACCGCCCTGTTCACCCATCTTGCGAGGTTTAACGTGCTTAGATACCATGTTTACGCCTTCAACGATTACTTTGCCTTCTGAAGGGCTAACTTCAAGGACTTTGCCCTTCTTGCCACGGTCTTTGCCGTTGATAACGATAACTTCGTCACCTGTTCTAACGTGAACTTTATTCATTTAGGGCACCTCCTTAAAGTACTTCTGGAGCGAGTGAAAGGATTTTCATATAGTCCTTATCACGAAGCTCTCTTGCTACTGGCCCAAAGATACGAGTACCTTTTGGATTTTTGTCTTCTTTAATAATAACTGCTGCGTTTTCGTCGAAACGGATATATGTTCCGTCATCTCTGCGAACGCCTTTTACTGAACGAACAACGACTGCTTTCACAACATCGCCTTTTTTAACAACGCCGCCTGGTGCTGCTTTTTTAACAGATGCTACGATAACGTCGCCGATGTTAGCATATCTTCTACCTGAACCACCGAGAACTCGGATGCACATAATTTCTTTTGCACCTGTGTTGTCGGCAACCTTGAGGTAAGTTTGTTGCTGTATCACAATGATTGCCTCCTTTAATTACTTAGCTTTCTCGATAATTTCAGCAACACGCCATCTCTTATCTTTTGAAAGTGGACGTGTTTCCATTACTAATACTCTATCGCCTACACCGCATTCGTTATTTTCGTCGTGAGCTTTAATTTTCACTGTCTTATTAACGATTTTGCTGTAAAGTGGGTGCTTAACTCTGTCCTTGATTGAAACAACAACAGTTTTATCCATTTTATCGCTTGTTACGATGCCGACTTGTGTTTTTCTGAGGTTTCTTTCCATATTGAACGCCCTCCCTTTCCTTAAGACTCACTGCCGTGAAGTTCGATGTCGCGAATTACTGTTTTAACTCTTGCGATATCCTTCTTAACAGCACTGATTCTCATAGGATTTTCGAGTTGGTTGATGGCTTGTTGAAAACGAAGCTTGAAAAGTTCGTCTTTGAGCTCTAAGAGCTTAGCATCCAACTCCTTGGGAGAGAGCTTTCTAATCTCGCTTGCTTTCATTACTGCTCACCACCCTGTTCTTCTTTAGTTACAAACTTACATTTTACTGGAAGTTTCATAGCTGCAAGACGCATAGCCTCACGAGCAACTTCCTCTGAAACGCCCTTGATTTCGAACATTACGCGACCGGGCTTAACAACTGCTACCCAATATTCAGGAGAACCTTTACCTGAACCCATTCGAGTTTCAGCAGGTTTCTCTGTGATGGGCTTATCGGGGAAAATCTTAATCCAAACTTTACCGCCACGTTTGATATATCTTGTCATAGCAATACGGGCTGCTTCAATCTGTCTGGATGTAATCCATGCGGGTTCGAGAGCCTGAAGACCGAAATCACCATAGTTAACTTTGTTACCTCTGTGAGCAACGCCTTTAAGACGGCCTCTCTGAACTCTACGGTATTTAACTCTTTTAGGTAATAACATTATTTGGCTCCTCCTTCCCTTTTGGTTTTGCGGGACTCGTGGAGAACTTCGCCTTTGTAAATCCAGATTTTAACACCGATACGACCGTATGTTGTTTTTGCTTCTGCAAAACCATAGTCGATGTCAGCACGGATTGTCTGAAGCGGAATAGTTCCTTCGTGGTACTGCTCTGTACGAGCGATTTCAGCACCGCCAAGTCTACCGGAAACCTGAGCTTTGATACCTTTTGCGCCTGCCTTCATTGTGCGGCCGATTGACTGCTTAAGAGCACGACGGAAAGATACACGTTTTTCAAGCTGAGCTGCAATGCTTTCTGCAACGAGCTGAGCGTTGAGGTCGGGCTGCTTGATTTCAGTGATGTTGATGAATACATCTTTGTCACCGCCAAGCATTTTCTTAACTGTTTCTTTAAGTTTTTCGATTTCTGCACCGCCACGGCCAATTACGATACCGGGTTTTGCGCAGAAAATGTTAATGCGGATTCTCTTAGGATCACGCTCGATTTCAACCTTAGGAACACCTGCGGGAGCAAGGAGTTCAAGAAGGAATTCACGAATCTTGTTGTCTTCAACAAGAATATCACCGAACTCACCCTTCTTAGCAAACCAGCGAGATTCCCAATCTTTGATAACGCCTATTCTTAATCCTGTAGGATTGATTTTCTGGCCCATTATATTTCCTCCTCTCGCTTATTCTGCATCCTTGAGTACAAGGGTGATATGTGATGTCTTTTTGTTGATTCTGTTAGCGCTGCCTCTTGCACGAGGTCTGATTCTCTTAAGAGTAGGACCCTGGCATACCCAGCACTGTGCAACGTAAAGTGAATTTACGTCCATGTTTTTGTTTTCCGCATTTGCAATAGCGGATTTAAGAAGCTTCTCAAGCGGCTCACAAGCAGCCTTGGGTGTGTGCTTGAGAATTGCCATTGCTTCGTCTGCAGGCTTATTGCGAATAAGGTCAAGAACGATCTGAACCTTACGGGGAGCTATTCTTAAATAAGTAGCTTTTGCTGTTGCCTCCATTATTACACACTCCTTTCGACCAATTATTTACCGTTATTTGAAGTTTTTGATCCCGCATGACCTTTGTAGGTTCTTGTGGGAGCAAATTCACCGAGTTTGTGACCAATCATATCCTCAGTTACATAAACCGGAACATGCTTACGGCCATCATGAACTGCAAAAGTATGACCAACGAAATCAGGGAAGATTGTTGAACTTCTGCTCCATGTTTTGAGAACGATTTTTTCACCGTTTTCATTCATTTTCTGAACTCTTTCGTAGAGCTTAGGCTGAACGAAAGGTCCTTTTTTAATACTACGACCCATGAAATGACCTCCTTAAATTTAATAAAATTATAGTGTTATTGTGTGAAATGCTCTGCTTTTATACGGACTTGCAACCGTCATTCTTCCTGGATTTAGGCAGACTTGTAGTGTGGTTGCCAATACTAGTTTTTAGAATGGTAGCATTATTTCAGACCTCCTGACCTTCCTAGTGCCTCGCATACACTGTTTTCTCACTATCTCACAGTTGGTATCACGCAGACTTATTTCGAGACTTCTTGCGTGTGTTCTTACCAATGCCATTGATAAACTTCTGTCGTAGTGGTATAGATACAGTCCTATATAACTTGAGAGTTTTTGCCGTTGTGTGTAAATCACTTGTTAACCTATTACACCGTACAACGGTTAATTATCAATCTTGTATTTGTCAAGGTACAAATTAGTGTACTTGCTCAACGGATTGAGTTTGTACAGACTTCTAACACTCAACGGATTGAATGAAAGAATAAAAATTTGTGTGGAAATATTGCAAGAAATATGCTAGAATATGTAATGGTTTGAGTATTGCATATTACTTGTAATATTCACTTGTTAGGTGTGTAGTGTGCTAGACTATACACCTAATACATTTTGTCAACTTGTTTGCAAGTCCTTATTGACTTGTTATCTGTTTGACTATCTGTATTATAACATTGTATCAACTTGTTGTACACTCCACATAAGGAAAGCCTTGCTATCTTCGGGTAGCAAGGCTTCTTTTGCTTAGCAGATTATGGGAGGATGGTTGATGGGTTGAGCAGAGGAAAACAGTACGTTATCCAGTTTCGCAGCGGCTTTTTCATCCATATAGGGGAGCGTGTGGGTGTAGGTGTTCAGAGTGATGTTCACGTTAATAGTATTTACTTCTATCATAGCGATATGATCGTGGTGAAATTCGGTGCATTTGATATGGTAGGATCGTGCCGTCCGGGATATGAAATTCCAGCAAGTGCCCCGGGTGGACTGCCGGAAAACGGTACAGGCCGTTGTGTTTTTTTGTAGACTTTTCTGGGGAAAAGTGGTATAGTGAAAAGGATAATAAATAG
>CALEJD010000010.1 GCA_937898195.1 uncultured Clostridia bacterium
GGTGTATGTAAACTCTTTTTGTTCATCCACTACGCTCAGTCCTGTTTCATCTTCATTTTCTCTAACTTGTTTATTATGCTCTCGCATATCTCTAAATATTTCGCCCATATCTCCCATTATTTGCCTTCTTTCTTGCTTGCTCTATAACAATCTCCGCACATACCCCAGCTATTTAAAGCGCCTTTTGTAGTTTTCTTACCGCATTTTGGACATACAGTTTTTTCTAAGCTTAATTCATTGTTTTGTGGTTCTTCTTTATCGTGTTTATTTGTTGTATCCGGGTCTTTAACATCATCTATACAGAACAAACCATTTAAAGCATATTTACGAGCATAACTTGATGTACTTCCGGTAATTTGTGCGCTATCCATTCCTTTTTTTATTTCTGCTTCTCTTGCCATAGCTGTACAATGATGTATTTCTTTGTTTGTTTCTGCATCGTATAATGTAGCTATTGCTTTTACATAAAATCTATCACCTAATTGTACTAATTCATCTGATGTTGTTAATATCGTATTAGTTTCTTTTAATAAAGGCTTAACGGCTTCTAAAATACCTTCTGCTGAGCGATATTTATATTCACCATACGAATTATATTGGTCTTTTGGTGCTTTTAATTTTTGTTGAATTTCTAACAATCTTTTCATAATCTACTCCCTATATTAAACTCTCTAATAAACTTGCTACAATAAACAAAATTGTTACAAATACCCATATCATATATGGATATTTATTAAAAAATTTTTCTAACATAACTAATACCTCTTTTCTATTTGTTTAAATTATACATTAAATAATTTTATTTGTAAATACTTTTTTAAAAATAATTTTTAGAGCGCACAGAATGCGTTTTAAGGCGTGTTTAATTTTAAAATGATAAATTATACATAAATTTGATTTTGTCCACTTTAAAATTAATCCTCGTGCTTCTAGTTATACTTTTAATTTAATTGCTAGTTGTTTAATTTTTTCTTCGTACTCTTCTGATGTTTTACAAGTTTGCTGTAGTTTTCTTTTTTCTTGTTCATAAATCTGCCATTTGTTCATATTTAATACTCCTTTATCCTTTGTGTCGCTAAATCAAAATACAATTTAATTGACTTATTACTTTCGCCGTGCCTATTTTTGGCTATTACTAAATCTAGTTCAGTAGGATCAATGTTTTTGTTATAAACTCCGGGTCTATGTGCAAATAATACAAAATCTGCGTCTTGTTCTATTGCTCCACTCTCTCTTATATCACTTAATACCGGTGTTTTATCTTGCCTGTCTTTTAAACTTCTATTAAGTTGTACCAAAACTAATATAGGTATATTTAATTCAGTAGCTATCAACTTAATATTTCTTGATATGTTTGTAGTTTTTTCATAAAGTGATTTGTTATTATATCCCTGTAAAAGTCCTAAATAATCGATAATCACAAAGTCTAATTGTGTTTTCTTCTGTTGTCTTATATATGTTTTTAATTTTTCGCAGCTTAATCCATAATCACAAACTACATTTAATTTCATGTTTTTTAACTGCTCTAAACCCTCTTTATATGTTTGCATTTCTTCATAATTAAAACCAAAAGTTCTGTATTTTAAAGCATTTAAACCCTTATTCATACATACAACTCTATTTTGCAATTGTTCAATGGGCATTTCAAGACTAAAATATAATACTGTCTTACCCTGCAAACAAAATTGTCTAGCTAAATTTAATGCTAGCGATGTTTTACCTGTACCTGTTGAACCACCTAGCGCAATATAATCACCTCCCATAAAAGAGCCTATACTATTATCAATTTTTTTTATATTTGTCATCAAAGCACTTTCAGCTCTTTTAACATAACTTTCTATATATTTATCGACTCCTTCACCTATTTGCTTTATTTTATTTTCATTAAATTTTAATTTTTCTTTTAGTTCCGATATATTTTTAAAATCTTTTTTGGTTTTGGCTTGTTGAATTAACTCGTCAAAATACCTATCTGCAAGCATTTTGCAATATTTTTCTGTGTTTACTGTTAATGACGCAATATTTGTAATATCCACTAAGCGCACATAAACATCATTATTTTGCATTGTTTCAGCTATTAGCACAATATCTACAAAATTTCCATTATAATAAAGTTCTTTTGCACATTCAAATATTGCTGAATTAATTGCGTCTTTAAAATATCTTTTGTCTAAATTTTCTATAACATAGCTTTGTTTAGTTTCATTTAACATTAAATTTAAAACATTTAATTCAATATCTATTTCATTAGACATACTCATACATCTCCTGTATTTGTGTAATACTATCTCTGTTTATCAATTTTAATAGAAATGCGGGGCTCGGCGCAAATTTTAAACTATCATAGGATTTAATTAAATCAATCCATAACTGGTTATAAGTTTTCTTATAAGGTAGTGTAGCGGGCAATACTATTTCATAAGCTTCTTTTCTTGCTTTTATATTTTTTTCTGTAAAATCTTCGTATAACAAAACTAATTTTTCAATAAATTCTTGTCTGTTCATTTTTATCTCCTTATCATTTCTAATAATTTATCTTTATTTGATTCTTTATTTTCATACTCATCTAACCAACATTCTTGATTTAACCAAGTAGCAGGATGTTTGATGTACTGTTTTTCAGTTTTTTTAATTTCTATCTCTTTTAAATAGTTTTCTAATCCATCCATTAATTTTTCAAAAGAAACTTTTTTTAATGCTTTTTTAAAAGAAATTAATGCTTTGGTTTTTGACTTTTTATTAGGATATTTATTATAAAAATTATTAAATAAATTATCTATATATATATCTTTATCTATATCTATATCTTTATCTACAACTTGATTAGGTTCTTGATTTACATCTTGATTAGCATCTTGATTTTCAAGTTGATTTTCATCTTGATTTTTTTTCTTGTTATTACTGGGTTTTCTACCTGAGCCATTTCTTGCACCACCCCAATTATCAAATATTTTTATATCCACAAATGACTCTAAATTATCATTTATTAATTCATCATCTGTATAAATAATTTTATTATTTACTATTGCTTCATAAATATTTTCTTTAGGACAGTTTAAACGTAATAAAATTTCTAGTTTACGTTTATCAATTACTATTTTTTGCGTATTTTTATATTGCATTTTATCTCCTCTTATTAGGAGTATATTAATTTAGCTAAAAATAATACACTCTTGATATGTATTTATCTTGAATAAAAAGTAGGAACAAAATGTTCAAGAACCATTCTTTCAATATCGGGAGCTACCACAATATCTAGTTCCTACCCTTATTATATTACAACATTTATTTTTTGTAAACTATTTATTTGTAATACACGCCCATACAAAACATAGCAACCATACAACCAGCGTCCAGCCTAAAAATAAGTTTAAAAATAAAATAGGTATAGTCATTATACTTCTTTTTTGTATTGCAATAAAGCTAGGAAGCAAATAAAAATAAGCAATAATGATAATCCATATTACTGTGTCAAAAGTTGTTGGTTCCATTCTAATACCTTCTTTCTTTAAATTGCGTTTTAAGCGTTGTTTTTTCTTAAAACATATAAAACTATATTTTTTGTATTTAACCCCGTCTTATTTTTTATTCTAGCGCGCTTAAAATTAATTTTTATCGTCTATCATTTCTTGCGGAATTACATTTACATATTCAGGCGTATTTATTTCGATTAATTTATCGAGTTTTTCACTAATTTGTTTTGTTGCCAACGTTATCTGTACTAAAATTATTGCAAATATCATAGCTATTATTGCTTTCATCTTCTTTCTCCTTATATTCATTACATATTTCATCGTGATATATCTTGCACATTTTTTCTATGCCTGCAAAAACGCAGGTTTTATTCATATTCTCGTTTTTTGTATAATTTATGCACTTATAAGGTATTTGTATTTCCATCACACCTCCATATCTAAAAATTGCCCTATAATCTTTTTATCTTCATCAATCATTGTTTGCAATTCTCTTGCTTGCTCTGTTTCACCACTGCTCATTAATTCCCATTTTAAAGCGTCTTGATGAGCATTGAGTTTTGATTTGTAAACAAGGTATTTTTCAACTGTATTAATTATTTGTCTATTTGTTAATCGTTGTACCATTTTCACTATCCCCTAAAACCTCGTTAATTTTATCTACAATTTTTATATACTTTTCTTCATAATTGCATAATCTTTCGAATGTAAATTCAGATTGAGAAATAGCCTTGTCCGAAACTGGTTTTTGTTCGTTGATTATTTCTCTTATTTCTTCAAGTGTTTGTTTGTATTTGCCTAAGAGCTTTTCAGTTTGTTCAAGACCTATACAGAATGCTTTTGCTACTTCTTTTTGAACTGTTAATTCACTTCTTAAACTAACACATTCTCTATATAAATCCTGTCCGATTGTTTTATGTTCTTCTGCCAGTTTGTGATTTATTTCCCTTAGTTTTTCGTTTTCTTTATTTGCTTGTTCTAATTCTCTTGAAAAAACAGTAAGTTTTTTATCTGCAATATCTAACTTTTTCATTAAGTTTGCATTTTCTTCTATTTTTCTATCTTGATAATCATTAAACTTTTTTTGTAATTCGATATTTTTATTTGTCAAATCTCTTATAATATTTTGTTGTTCTTCTCTTAAATCACTAAACATTTTCCACCTCGCTAATCTTTTGTAGGATTTGTTTTGCTAATCCACGTCTATAACAACCATTTAACCCTTCTGTATCGGCAATTTCAATATTGTGTTCTGCAATCTCTTGTATTTCAGCAAGAATTTTTTTGTAATTATCAAACTTATTGCATAAATCTTCGATACAGCATTGTAATTCGTCCAAATTATCAGGACATCTGTCATCATATCTAAAACCACAAGTTGATATATCACTAATAAAATCACTTATCTCTTCTTCTAATTCTTTTGATTTTTCAAAATCATCATCAGAATAATCAAACGGATAATCCTCAATTTCTTTACCCAAACAATAAAGCAACGCTGCGGAATATCCTATTTTGTACCAATAGTTATCACGATTTTTTACTTCGGTTAAGCCCATTTGCGTAAATTTATTTTCAATTTCTTCTTCGCTTCTCATTGTGCCTCACTTTCTAAAACCGTTTTCGTTATTCTCAAAATAGTATCAATATCAATTTTCTTTTTATTGTGTTGTTTTAGCGTTTCGCAAATATATTGTATTGTCATTAAAGCATAAGCAAGTTTTATAATAATTAAACCTGCTTCCTTATCTTCCGTTTTTATTTAAGCCTTTTTAATTCTATGATTTTAATCCTTAAGTCATATATTAAATCAACTATTATAAAGCACATAACTATACAAGCTAATAACATTAACAATCCTAAAAATAATAAAGTTGTACTCATTGCAAATATTTTCATTCTTTCTCACTTTCAAGCCATTGTTTCAAAAATTCCTTACAAATTATTTCTTGCGGTTCGCATTTATTTTGAAATGGGCAATAATCGCAGTATGTGGCAGTTATTTTTGTAAATTCTTTCGCCATCTCATCAATACTCATTGATTTTATTTTTTCGTAGTTATTCATCTTACCTCCGATATAAATCTAAATTCACCATTCAAATCAAAAATTTCTTTATCTAAATCTTTAAGAATTTTTTCGCATCTTTTTAAAGTTTTTTTTGGTTCGTCCACCGGTTTAGTATTAGCCCAGCAAGTATAAACATCTTGATTAGGTAAGCTAATTTTTTTCATAACTAATATCTCCTTTTTATTAAATTATATACTAAAAAATTTTATTTGTAAATACTTTTTATTAAATTTATTTTTATTGTATAATAAAATTATGGAAGAAATTTATAGATTTATAATACCCCTACCGCCGTGTACTAAAAAAAATAGTTCTAATATTTTCATAAATCGTACAACAGGCAAACGATTTATAACCCCTTCTGACAGATATAAGCAATACGAAAAAGATTTTATGCTACTATGCCCCCTTATTCCTACAATAGATTATCCTGTGAACATCAAAGCGCTATATTATATGCCAACTAAGCGCAAAGTTGATTTAGTTAATTTGCACTCTGCTCTGCACGATTGTATGGTAAAGAAGGGTGTTATTTTAGATGATAATTCCCAAATAATAGTATCGACAGATGGTTCTCGTGTGTGTTATGATAAATACAATCCACATACATTAGTTATAATAGAAAAATACTAAAACCAAATAAACTAATATCTTTTTCAATAGCTCTATGGAGCTATTTTTTTATAAAAAAATCCCTTTTCGGGATATATTGTTAGAAATTGGAGTTTATGTATGAAGAATATTAAATATAAAAATCTAAAAATTCTCCGTGTTCGCTTTTAGTTTTATCTAATTGAGCTTTTGTTAAATTAAAGTTTGCCATATCACCATTGCGCTTATAATACTCGCATTCCCGTTCCAAGTGCCCTATTTTACTTTCATATTGGTTGTTAACTCTGATGATGTTTACTATTGTTCTTACTTTAATATTTGAGTGCATATTAACTCCTAAACTAAATAATTTGGATTACATTTCTTGCGATTATTTTTATGTCTATATGCAACGTGTAACCACTTTTTGCCTTTTGATTGTTCAATAAAACATTCGTCATAATCAAGATTCTGTACAATAAAATCATATACTTGTTTAAAAGTTGCTTTTTGCGGGATGACGTCTGCTGCGCACCCATATAGATGGTTTGAATTAGAAACACCATTAACTAGCATATTTAACTTTGTACACCTATAACCACTCGTAACAGTCATTGCGCCGAACTTATCGCGTATTGGTTGTAAAATATAAAAAATAAGACACAATAAATTGTCTATTTCCTTAATTGTTGGAGTGTTATTAATGCCAAAGTTTTTTGCTGTTTGACTATATATTAATTCCGAGATTGAGAAATTAAGCCTGGTCATTTTTTCTCCTACACATTAATAATGCTTTTATTTCGTCGTTTTGTTCTTTAACTTCATCCAGCTTTGAATAAATATGGTTTTGAAACTCTTTATAAGCATTAACTTCAACATATTTTTTTTGAATGTCGTCTTCTAATTCTCGTAGTTTAGTATCCATTTCGGCGCTCACTTCCCTGTGTTTCTTTTCTAATGCTTCAGGTCGTACAAAAAAATTATTCTGCAACATAAACACTAAAACTATCACTATATAAGGAGCGTATTGCTCAAGTTGTTCAATATTCATCTTTTTAATAATCTTTCTACTGTTTTTGTTATCGCTTCAACATATTTCTTGCCATCGAATCCGGGAAACTTCACCCCGTCAAATTGCTTGCAATATTGCTCAAATGCTTCAGGGTTAAAATAGTTTTTAAAAGGTTTTGAGCTTCTGCTCCAGTTAAACGTATCTTGGCATAGCGCAAAGTTATGAAGATCACTTTTCCCGCCTTGTGATTTTGGGCACAAGTGCTCCAGTGTCACATTCTTTTTTGTAAGTTTGTTTCCGTAGATGTCATATTTTACTTCGGGCATTTCTCCTTCCAAATAGAGGGTTTTTAATATCGACTTATAACCAAAATTAATTGGTAAAATCGTGGTTATTTTCACTGTTTTGTTATTCCTTTAATCCGTGCTTGTATCAAGTTAAAAATTTGTTGAGTTATAAATGGTATGTTTTCAATTAAAAGTTTTCTAATGATAAACTTAACAATAAAGTTCAAACCTATACCATCAAGTGCTACGTTGACATAATTTGTAATAATATCGTCAAGTCTTTCTTTTTTTTGCGCTCCTGTTAAATCCTTGCATTCTTCGTATTTTTCAATATACATTTGCGCAGTTTCAACGAAGTTGTCAATAAAGCCTTTAATTTCCATAAGTCCTCCTATTCATTTTCTAAAATAGTTAATACAGCACCTACACTATCAGTTTTAATGTACATTGTTTCGGTGCCTGCTTTATATGTAAATTTTTCGTTTTGAAGTGTAAATTCAGCATCTGCAATTTTAATGTTTGCTATATTTTGAACCTGAAAACTATATGTTGTATCAGCAACAAAAGTTATGCTTGATAACGTTTCAACGTCCTCATAAGTTGTATTTGTAATTGTACCCGTAAAAGATTGTACTGTCATTTTATCCTCCTATATTAATTTTTATAATTCACTTTTACGAACGTATGATAAGTTTTTATTGCACCTTCAATTTGATTTGTAGTTATTGCAAATTCACCATATTTATTTACACCAACACAAGAAGTAAATCCTGCGGTGCCAGCATTTGTTGAAAGAACTCTTTTAAATGTTCTTCCGCTATCTTTACTTAAATATATCGTAGCTTGTGAGTCCTGATAAGCATCTCCACCTACGCAGGTCAAAACAATAATATTTTCTCCTGCTTTGTGAATGCCATAAATTATATTATTAAAATCAGCAAGTGGTTTTGTTGTATCTACAACATCCGATAATTTAGCAGTGCATACTTCCCACGGTCTGTAATTTGAATCAGAACCCCATATAATTTCTCCAGGTGCATATTCTTGTATTCTTAAAGTCCTATATCTTTGAGAGTTAACTCCTGTTATTTCAGAAAAGCTAGAACCATCTTTATTTGCTGTGAACCATTTTACATTAGCATTTTCGTCACCTGATGTGATTATTAATTTATCTGAATAATGAAGATAATCTATACTATGCCAATGTCTTATTTCAGATATATTTTCTTTTGATAATGCTATTGCCCATGTTGCACCATTATCATTACTCTTAAATATTCTATATGGTCTGGATGATGTTGTTCCATACTCACCAAAAACAATATTATTTCCTATCCAAGTGCAAGAGTTATAAAATGCGGGCAATACTGGGGTATCTTCTGCAATTGAACTTAAATCGGGATTTGACCAATTATTTCCTCCATCTATTGTTAAAAATATTTCACCTTTATTTGTGAATACTATCATTTTATCAGGATTAGTAGTTGAAATTTTACCTGTTACAATGTAATCCTGTTGAATGTTGATATTAGTATCATAAGTTTTTGCTATTGTATGACCACCATCATTTGAAATATATACCATCTTACCCATACCGTACAGAACATTATTAACAGCGCAAGATAAACATCTATATTCATTCGGCATATAATTGTTGACAATAATATCAGGCTCATTATTTTTAACTTCTATTTCAATCCCTTTGATAATTTCAACATCACAAGCAGTTAATATCGCAGTAAGTGTGATATTTTCAACATTCATTATTTTAATAACACTTTTAGGATTTAATCTAAAATTTGTTAAACTATTATTTATATTTACTTCTACACATCCAAAACAATCGTTATTTTTTAAATATATTGTTTCATTGTTTAGTGTGATATTAACAGGGTTTTGTTTTGTAACATTGTATGACGTTACAGATAAATTTCCATCTCCTGCTAAATTATTTAATAATTTATTTATTTTTTTTAATTCAGAAGTTTCAGGTGATGTACCTATATGAAATACTTCATTCATCTATATCACCTCTGTAACATCTGTATCTGTATGACGAATATACGTTAATTTTGTATTTGTAGCATCAAGTGTTCTAACTTCTGTTACTTTATTTGTTTCATAAGTAAAAACATCAGACCTTATTTTTACATTATCTGAGCTTCTGTAATGGTCTATCTGGTCAATTTGTCCTGCATATGTACCTGCTTCTATTTTATGTACTGTTTGATATGTTCCTCTGATATCGTGAAATAAATTATCATAAGGATTTTCATATAAGAATTGATTGTAATAAGCGGTATCATAAGATTGACTAGAACCTTCAACGAGTGTATTTGTATTTTTCATATTATCTTCAACTGATATTCTTACGTATTTAGTTGTTGCGGTTGTTGAAATTGTTCTTGTTCCTGAACCACCTGAGATATATGATTTATTCTCATCATATAATGCAAACGTGCTTGTAGTTCTTTTTGTGTATGTAGTTGAGGGTTTTACTATTATCCAATCACTAGCATTATATCCACTCGCAGCTACTAAATTACCGTTTGAATTATGTACATAATAACCTTCCGTAATTGTGTCTTTATTGTACAAGTTTGAACCTGTAACAACCGCATTTCTTAAATCTTTAGCATCATTTAATTTAATATTTATTTGTGTAGCAGTATCAGTTATTGCATTTGCTTTCGCAACGCCTGAATTAATTTGACTACTTGTAACATCTAAAATTATTGCATCCTGTGTCATAATTATCTCCTTATATACAAAATATTACTTTCGCTATCTAGCAATTGAGCTTCTGTACTGTCTTGAAGGTTGTAAAATATAAGTTGTTTTTTACAATTAATTTCGAAACTACTTTTATTAAAAAATTTTAATGTCGGTTGTTCAATTGGTACAATTAACATCTTTTATTCCTCGCTTTCTGTTGAATAATTAATATCAATAGCATTGACTTCTTCAATGGTAGATGCTAATTCAATTTGAGCTTTATAATTTGGATATTTTTCAATCCATAATGTTCTTATTGCAGATAAAATTAAATTAAGTCTTATGTATTGAATATCTTGGATTGAAAGCTCAATTATCTCATCATTTTTATCATTCCAAGGCGTTGAATCTTCCCCTAATGCAATAAGTGCTTCTTCTGTATCTTTTAAGTTTTGTCTGTTTGATAAACTCATTTCAAATATGCAGTTTTTATGTTCAATTGTGCCGTTTTGTTCATAATCGTATGCTTTTGACAATGCCTCATTAAATTTAACTTCTTTTGCTTGTTGCAATAATTCTTCCTGTGTATCACCCCAAGCCTGTAATGTCTCATCAGTTTCTCTAATCTCATAACCTTGTTGATGATTATTGAGAACGATAAAATCCATTCTTTGTTTATCTGTATAAGGTTTTTGTAATTCTGCTTTGATTTCCATTAAATTACTCCTTTTAAGTTCTGAATTTGTTTTAATGCTGTTATATTAATTTCTGCGATTGCAAATTGTATGTTGTTAAAAGAGCGTGAGAACACCCATTTATAATATGTGTAAAAATCAGGGTTTGCACAAACTACATCAACACTTGTACTCGCTGTCGGAATACTATAATCTGATTTTGAACCAACCTCGGTAAAATCCGTTCCGCTATTAGAACCATACAATATTACATCTTGTGGGAAGCGGTCAAGATAAGTGGTTTCAGCCGTTTGAACCATTGAAAACTCTGTTATCTTTAACGAAATAGGTAATTCCCATAAGATATAGCCACCACTCGTGGTAGCAGCACCGAACTTTGTGCTGTTATCAGCATCAAAAATATGCCATAGTGGACTATCGCCCCAAGCCGAAAGGTCTGTTGATAATGTGCCATAAGAATTATTAGCGCTAAATGTTGCTTGCGTCCAAGAACTTTCAGTCGTTCCTGCATCTATTGCATATATATTTCCGTTTGTACTTATTGCTTTTATTTCCATTGTGCTTCCTTAACTTATATAACCGCAAGCGTGCCAAAATGCGCCATCATAGACATTACTTAGATAAAATGTAAAGCCCGTTGTAGTTTGAGTCAGTATTGTAGGTGTATAACTACTACCACCGTCAGCATCTTTTACTCCAAATGCAACTGAATAATTAGTATTAATATATTTTTTTAACAAAGTTACGGATGCATTATTTCCTGTGCCTTCAAAACCACCTTGCTCACACCAACCGTCACTATATACTCTGTACCAAGAAGTACCATTTGCATAAGTTTCTACAATATGTGGCTTAGTACAATTGCTCAAATCAACATCAGCTTTGCCATTCAAATCTGTTGCTATTTCGTCAATATCTACTTGAATATTTGTTTTTGTAGACGTTGCTACTACAATATAATAATAACCGTCTAAAGCTGTAGTTATATTTGCTAAATCAGCGATAATACCTGATTTTGTGCTATCTGTTGTAATACCAAAAGCCCCTGCAACACCTGTACCTGATACTTGTGGACCAGCACTTGCGCCATAAGCATTACTTAAAGCATATAAGCCATTTCCAGAAGTACCAGAAGTTGAACTTAACCCATAATTACCACTTCCTGTAGTCAAGCCTAAAACAATACCGTTACCTTTTGCTGGAGCTGTGCTTGCAAAATCTTTGGTATAAATCTTATTGCTATATTTTGGTAATCTTACAGTATTATTAACAGAGTCATAAACAAATTTTCCGCATACACCATAGGTTGTTACAGCACTTTGCCAATTTGCTTCTGTGTCAAATATTGCTGTATAATCGCCACTATTGTATAAATCAGCAATATAATCAATAAATGCTTTGTATGAACCATATTGTAATTGCGAACCGTCTAACGGATGCAATCCTGCATCTGTTAATGGCATTGTACTTGAAACGATTTCACCAATATTACGGGAACCGCCACCAAAGGCAAGTTCTTTCCAATAATTGTTATCAGATAAAGCATTTCCTATGTTATTATCTACTAAAGACTTATAAAATACAAGATTATCTTCGCTATTTATACCTTTGCAAATAGAATTTTGGTAATATGTAGTATTTGCATCATATTCGGGTATACCTTCCTGTAAAACATAGGCATTTTGATACGATAAAACTTTATGAACACCTGTCATTTCTGGTAAGGGTGGGAATTGGTCAGTCGGAGTTACTGCATCAATCCAACCATTAGACCAAGCGGGTAGACTTTGTATTGTAGCAACATCACCAGTTGCATTATACGTTCCTGCTTTACCACTTCCAAACTGTCCTATCTCTTTAGGGGTATTTGTTGTAGAAGCAGTTTCACCAAATATTTTTGCAGTTAATCTTGTTAATTTCGCCATTATGTTATTTCCTCTAATATTATTGTGCAACCTGTTGGACATGGAAGAATATCTTTATAGCTTGCTAAAGTCATTACATTTTTGTAAGAACTATCATAGTGATATGTTACTTCCATTGTGTCCCAAGTAGTATAGACTTTGCCATCCGACCACTTCCAAATTGCATCGTCTATATTTTTACAAGTATGGTTAATTGAATTATAAATTATTTTTAATTTTATTAAGCGTCTAAAATATTCATCACCTATTTGGTTAACTGTGGTTCTTACATCTTGCCAAGCTTCATAAGTCAAAAAGCCACCCTTGTGACTATTGAAGTTTTCATAAGTTGAAAAACCACCCTGATATTGGTCATAACTACTTGCTTGTATGCTATCATAATAAACCAACGAAACGTATGGGTGTGTCCATAAATCAATAGCGTCATAATATCTATCTAAACCCACCCATTTACCAACTACGTCCAGTTGTGCGCCTTCGGATTTTTCAACATTTAAACATAAATCTCTAATTTTTAAAATTAAAACATTTGCAAAAATTAAATCACACAATAAATCAATTAATGCCCTATTTTTAGGCGATTGGCGATACTGGATTATAATTAAATCCTTTAGCCAATTCTTAATATTTTGTAGTTCTAAATTATAGTCCATTATACTAACGCCGTTATATATATCTTATTATAATCTGTTGTAAATTTATCAGCCAAAGATGTTACAGATAGATAATCTGTCCAACTACCAGCAGTAAACGCTATAGTTATTGTGTCGTCATTTGCAGGTGTTCCTGTATAGCTTATTCCATAGTCCGATAAAGTTACTTCATTGCTATTTAAATACCAAGTATTGCTTGAATATGTAAAGGTATAATTGTCAGTCGTGTCTCCTAAAGCGTCTTGGAATGTACTAGATACTACACTTGCTGCAGTTATACCAGTACCACTTACCGAAGCTGTAGCTGTACCACCTGTTGATAGTTCAATATTTAAAGCGTATCCATTACCACCATTTGATAACATAGCATCTGCACATACTTGCGTTACTTTTGAAGTTTCTACATCTTCACCAATGCCATAAATTAAGTTATCTGCTATATATTGTTTAATGTCGTTTTGGTTTATTTCTCCTAAATCCCCAATTGGTTTTAAATCAAATTTAATATACAAAGGTACAATAGTTTCTCTATCGAAATTAATATTGATTGATTGCAAGCTGCTTGTGATAATAGGTACAGTAACAGCACCTTTAGTGCCAGCACCGCCTAAATTTCCATAAATTACATTGGCAATATCTGTATTAGCACCGCCCTCAACAATTACCCATATATAATGTGGTAATGTTCCTGTGTCATCTGTTGTGCTTGTTCTGTTGCTGTGGATTTTAACAGCTACAACTCCATCTAATGCAAGCAAATTACCTTCCATAGTATCTTCATTATTTTTACCTGCATCTGCTACAGAACGCGCTCTACGTATTCTAAAATCGCTGTCGTTTTCTTCTTCCGTACCAATTGATGTAGCGCCTACGTTGTTAATAACTGAAACAACTCCTGGAATTATTGTTACGGGATTTACAATAGTGCCTATTGTTGGTACAACTGCGCCCTTGTCTTTTGCCCTAAACTCCAACGAGGTAATTCCTGAATAAATTGTTGTTGTATCAACTAAATACCAAATATTACCGTTATCATCAGAAACAGAAAAGGCAGATGCTTCGGGGTCATTAAATGAAGCATCTAAGCCTTGAAGTGTTACCGTTTGGTTTGTTGTAATTGCTATGTTTTGTAACGTATATGAACCAGATTTGCGGGTTAAATAATTTATTTGGTATCTGTTATCTTGTATTGCTCCAACACATTTATCTGGGTCGCAACTGTTATATACTTCAGTAATCATTTCCCTAACTGTTGTACCCATAAATGATAATAATTCTATTAATTGTCCATCAGGTGTATTACTATCTAAGTTTAGTTCTTCGCCATTTTGACTATAAATATCAGTCAAGCCGGTAGTTAAATCACTAACTAATATTGTATTGTCTTTTGTTTGTAAACCTGAATAACTTAATTCATCAACTTCTGCCATATTTATTTCCTATATTGCAAATTCTATATTTATTTCTCTATCAGAATATTCGGTAAACACTTTACAACTGCAAGTATAATGTCTGCCGTTTACACTGCTTTCAAAATCATATACACTAAGTACACCTCTTCTGTTTTGTATTGTTGTTAATACGTCATTATCTAAAAGTTCTTTTTGGTTTTTTGTACCTAATCTTGTGTACCAATCTATACCATTTTCAGGTGCAAAAAAGCAATCCCACTTCCATTCTAGTAAAGCTGTATAAATATCTTGAGCAATTTGGTTTTGCTCATTACGATAATCAGCAAGGCTGTGTCCAAACAGCCAAGTTTCAAAGCCTTCATTGTCTTTTGTTATACTGCGCACTAACATAATTTAATTATACAACATTATCCTACAATACTCCTAACTATTCCATTAACTACAGTTACAATTTTTCCATCTGCGCTTGTAAAGGTATTTGTTGCTGCGGTTAAATCTTGCAAAGTTGTGGATTTTGTAGTTCCTGTTATCGTTACATCACCAGTTTGTGTTATAGTGCTTGTAATGTTTGTATTGGTGCTTTTTATAGTGTTAGTCGTGCTGTTCAAATTATAATCAGTGGTATTAGTTGTAATTTCGGTATCTTTGATTTGAATATCGCTATTTTTATAATAAATATGTAAACATTCTTCAACAAATGGAACTAAAGGTATGTTTGGTATACTATGAACACCACATATAAATAAAGCATCAGTTAAATCGTGGCACCTATTATATGCTAAATTTCCACCCTCACCTGTCAAGAACCAAGTTTCAAGTTCTCTATCATTAAATAGTAATATACCTTCCATACCCTCGTTAATTGGAAATGTAGCACCTATATCCCCCCAGCCTAAAAAATGTACTTTAGCATAAATTAAAGGATAGTCTCTTAATACTTGGTTACCGTCTTTTTTTAATTGCTGTAATCTCTTATTATTTACCTTACAACATACAGTTAATTTTTCTTTGTCAAAACTAACCACAGTAGCAACTTTAACACAATTCATATTGTAATTGATGCAATCCTGCAAAGCTGTTAGTGTATTTAATAATGTAGGTTTATTTGTTAATTGTCCGTTGTTTAATGGCATTTTAACTCCTTACATCCACGTGTGTCCAAGTGGAATATGGTTTGACATATGAAAACATTTTTGACTTTTCAGCAACACTAGCAACGGTTGAAGCACTTACTCCACTTATTTTAAAGTCTATTGCACGACCATATAAGTGCTGACTATTAGATACACCGCCTTCTCGATTGTTATTAGCAATAGACCTCCAGCCACTAGTAATAGTTATTGTTTTACCTGAAAAATATGTATCTCTAAATTGTATTAATCTGTTTGCTACACTTTCGCAATTCGCCAACTTTCCTTTTGTTAAATCACTAACTCTTTCATTTGGTTTATTGTTATGTCCTATCATATCAGCCCAAGTAATAATGCTGTTTATTGCAAGACTAGGAATTTTGCCAGCGTTATCCATTACATACTTAAATACTTGATTAACACCTGCACTAACTTTTGTATTCAAAGGTTCTACTTTATTGTTTATTACTTTTGATGGTGGAGAACCAGCTGGATTTTGTGTGAGGTTTACATTTGAATTGGTTAAGAAGTTAATGTATTGTAAATATAAAATAGTTCTGCGTGACCCGCCTTCTGCGCCTGATATAATACAATCGTGTGTCATTTCCTGTATTTTATATTGCCCATTAAACCTATAGCCTGTTGAAGTTTTTGATTTAATTTCTACCATTTGTCCTATTCTTAATGTAGGTTCAAATAACATATTTATTTCAAGCATAGCGCCACGTCTTTTTGGTGCGTCTAACATTCCTGTTTCGTCTTCCAATAAATAAGCATCATAGTCTGTTAGTGTTTCATTATCATTTAGATTATACAATTTGCCATTATCAATAAAGGTGTGTTGTCCTGTTAATTTGTTAATTGCAACAAATGTATTTCCATCAAAAACAGTAGGTACTTGAAACTCACCTTGCAATTGTCCCATTTCGCCTATTTTTAAATTTGGTAATTGTGAAGCTAAATATTTAAAAGCTTCCTCAAAAGATGTACCGGGTTCAAATGTTACACTACAATATTCGGTTAATATATCAGGGTCAATTACATCAATAATGGTTTGTACGTCTACACCATTTCTTTCAGAATAGCATTCGCTTATCCATCCTAAACACACCATAGCTAACTTATCGCCATAACCAGCTTCTAGTGTAACCATTTTTCTAACTGATATATCATACAAAAGTCTATCTTGATATATAGCCTCTCTTACTGCACCATCCATATTTGTAACAACTATTCTTGCAGAATTATTTGATTGAAACGTAGCTTTTGTTACATTAAATTGAATAGTTACAGGGTCAGTTACTGTATATAGTTGCGGTTGTCCGTTTTCTTCCTTCCAACTTATGCTTAATTTATAATGACATTGAAATTTATTGAGCATTATAAACACTTTCTTCTATTTGTTGTATCTCTTCTGTATCAAGTAATACTGCTATGACATTACGGTCTGCAAAATCATTTAGTTGAAACGGGTCTGCCGAAGAACCAGACATAAACGCAAGTCCAAAAGGCAATATGTTTTTTAAATGTCTTAACGCATTCATTGTTAATACTACTTTATTGCCGCGATTAATATAATCTTTGTACTCAATATCAAAATACCAAGATGACTGTGTGGGTAAAAAATACAAATTTACTCTTGCGGTTTCATTGTTATCTAATTTTAGGGTAAAACTTTGTTTAGGATTATTTGTAATAGATGTTATTACTTTCATTTATTGCCTCCTAAGACTGCTGCCATTATCCCTGCTCCTAGCTTTGCTAACGGGAATTTTTGAATAGAATTAAATGTATTTTCTAGTGTAAAATTGCACGCACTTTGAACTATTTTCCCTGGTACAGTCTCGCCTTTAGCTGCGCTTTCTGCAATATTCTGAACCCCTTCTCCCAGTTGTTTAACTACTGGAATATCTGAAACTGGTTTTTTACAAACTTGCGCATTTGCAATACCTTCTTCCACCTTTTCTGATTTCATATCTGCAACAGTAGTCCAAGCAAATTTACTTTTATCTAGTGTCGAAGTTCTTGTTGTTGCAAGCCTTACTTCTTTTATAGTTACTTCAATATCAGTTATAAAGTCATTGTTACCTTGGTGTGATGATACCGATTGAATAAAGTATAATTTTTCATAAGGTTCTGTTAAGCCTACCGAAGAATAATCATATTTTAATTTTTTTAAATTAACACCTATTCTGTTTTGTAAAATATAGTTTAATATAGATACTACTTCTTGTTGTCTGTATCCCTTTATTGGGTTAGCGTTTTTAAAGTTATCTATCATTTTATAGTATCTGCCAATACTATTCTCGACTTGTTTTACTACATTCATTGCAAGCTGTGTATAATTGCTAACTACACCAGATATTGCTTTTATTGGCTTCATAGCGTTAATTGTCTTTTTTAATAAAGGATGATTTTTGCTTATATCGTCTCCAAGTTTGTCTAACAACGGAGAACCGTTTTTATATATAACTTCTCCAACACACCCGCGCAATCTGTATATTTTTGGTTTTATTGCAATATGGTCTTGTATAGAGTAATTTGTTTCAACAAAGTTATCAGTAATGCTTGCTTCAGTAGTTAATATTTCATCATCTAAATAGTCAAATAAAATTGCTATACCTTTATCATTAACTACGGTAGAAATATATGCTGCTGCTTTTTCGGCATCTTCTGTTTTTGATATATAACCTTGTAAAACATCTTCTTGCATTTTATTCCCTATCTATATTGATTAGCTAAAAATCTATTCATAGCATTATCTAATTCACTTACTACTACTGCTTGCGGTTGTGGGTTATTAAAGAAATTATTAGTCATTGTGCTTTTAATATTATGGTATTGATATCTGTCACCTTCCGCTGGCTCTAAATTCATATCACTATCTTCATCTTCTTTTGATGTAAATAGTTTAATTAAATCTACTATTGTCCATATGCCCATTGCAATACTAAATATTGCTCCAATCGGACCTGCACCCAATGCTCCTAAACCGGCTGCTGCACGTTTTCCAATTATCCCCATAGCAGCACCTAAACCTTTTGTTTTTGCAATTTTAGATAACCCTGTTCCAAAAGTTTTTCCTAAAAGTGGTTTTGCACCTGTGCCTATGCCTGCCATACCCAATAGAGCACCAACTCCTTTAAATAGTGTACCACCTGTTAATAATTTGGTTAATGCGGTTATCGTTTTAAATATCGGACCTGATGCAATTAACAACAAAATATCTTTCAATACGTATATCCAACGAGGATTTGCTTCCATCCATTTAGAAATATCTAATGCTATTTTAGAAGTAAAATCCATAAGCTTTTGTACTGCGGGCATAACCGAAATCAAAAACTTTTGCTTTGCTAATTCCCAACGCATATTGTTTTTTTGTTGTTGAAAGGTGTATGTCGAAAGCTTTTTTCTTTCTTCTTCAGAAAGTTGTAATTCTTTTGACATTTTTACATATTCGGCAAACTTTTCATTGGATAAATCTAAAACATTAAGCCATTCTTGTGATAAACCTAATTGACTAAGAATATAAGATTTTTGCGTTCCGCTCATCCCTCTAGTTCTGTTTCTAAGCACTTCAATAAATTGGTCTGACTTCATTCCTAAGGGATTAATACCTAGTTGCGCAAATATTCCAGAACCTTCACCTGTTAAACCAAGATTAAATAATTTTTGTTGTAAGCCTTGTAAATCTCCAGCAACTTGTTCTGTAGATAAATTCATTCCTGATAATTTAGCAACGCCAGTCATTCTGTTTAATCGGGTAATTGACATATCTGTTTGTTTACCAAAAGTCATATACATTTGGTTAGCTTTTAATAAGCTATTACCCATTCTATCAAGCGCTACTACTGCTCCCAAAACAACGGTTTTCATTGTTAGCAATTGGTTTACACCACTAGCCAATGAAGCATTTAATTTTATTTGCTTGTTTCTAGTATTTTCAAGTTTGTCTATTTGTATTTGTTGAGCATAGTTTTCTTTTATTAAAGCTTTTTCGTGTTCTGTGGTTGCTTGGTTTAACTCTTTTTGTAGTTTTATTTGTCGGCGTGTTTCTTTTTCGGCAGCCTTGAGTTTATCAATAGCCTTATCGAGTTCTTTGGTGTCTCCTTGTGTGCCTATTTTGATTATAAATTCGCCTAAATTCATTTTTGAGCCTTATTTAATTCGTAGGTTGTATCTTTGTATTGTCTTGCTAATATTTCAAATTGATATGCTTTTATCACCTCATCCACGGGTGCATTATATGCGATACTAGGATTGCTATTGTACCATCCAGCCTTACATATAGTATATATTATAACATCTTCTTTAGCTACATTATATTTAACATTTGGGTGAATTTGTCGCCCTTTATATGGGTTTTCCACGTAGAAATAAGGCTCTTTATAAAAGGGGCAAGGTTTTCCTCCACGCACATATAAAGTATTTCATAATAATCTTCCCTAGCTTCAAGAACTTTGTCATTATCAAATAAATCTCTATCTATTTTCCATACTGTCTTGTATGTGCAATATTGTAAGCAATTAAAAATAGCTTCTTCGAAATCGCTAGAGGTGTCTATGCCTATTAATACATCTTTTACAAAGTCTAATATACCTGTAAAATCCAATTCTTTGTCAAAAAAACTGCCTTCATTATTAATTAGCTTTATTCCTATTGGTGTTTTTTTAAGTTCGTTAAATATAACTTGTTTTAATCTTTGTACATCACGCATAGGCGCGGGATTAATCACGACCTTTGTTTTCGTGTTTGTTGTTGTAAATTCTTTCATCTGGTTCTCTCCTTTTATTAATATTAAAAGGTGGGTTTCCCCACCTTATTAAGCAATTGAGCGTTCTGCATTAGCAAATTGGATTACATATTCTACTACAGCCTGACTTGTTTCCCCATTTACATTAGATGTAACATTAGGATTTTTCTGTATTAAGCCACCTTGTAGTAAATATGTGTTGTATGAAATGTTGCCTGTTCCATCACCTACCATTTTAACAACTGAACCGTTCATTAAAACAGTTGAAGCAAAACCTTCGGTTTTTGGTACTAAGCCATTTAATCTTTTGTCATCATTAGATGACATTAAAACTCTAACAGTCAAAGTTGCATTTCTACCCGATTCGTCATAAGCGAATATGGTATTTCCGTTTTTGCCTGTTTGCATTGCGAACAAATCATTACTTACTTCTAATGTACCGATATCGCCATCGGCAAAATCTTTTAATGGTATATCATTTAGAATAATAACGTCTTGTCCTGTTAAGGCATAAGATGCACCCATTTTTATTCTCCTTATCTTTGAACTTGTACTATTACATTTGAGCTATGAATTGCACCACTCATCTTAATTGCTATTTGAACTAATGGCGCAATTCTTTCTTCTCTTTCGGCTTGGCTTTGTTGTGCAATAGGCAATGAATAAATGTAGTATCCTTTTTCTTCAATATTACGTTGAAATTCTTCAGGATTGCCAAAAGGAATTGAATCATTCCATTTTAAACCTACACCAATAACACCGTTTCTAACTCCTTGAACACATCTTGTTTCATAGGCGTTTTTAAGCCCTACCATACCACTTTCAGTCTGTGGAATTTTGGTATTAGCTTTTCTTAAATAGTTAAATCCGCTTACTTCAAGTGCTTTTTTAAGCCATAATAAGTTAGTTGCATCATCTGTATAGTATCCATTATCAAATGAGTAAACACAGCTCAAACCTTCAGTAGTTGCATAAATATCAACTCCGTTTTGTTTTGCTAAGTTGTAGTATGTAGAGTTAATATTACCATCAGGTTTAACACCTGTTAGTTCTTTTAAGTTCATTGTTAAAGCAGTATTTGAACCAGAATAATTGGTTGATTGTGCTATTGTTGCGTAAGTTGCAACTGCTACCTTGCAAGCTTCTGCGCCTTCGTCTGTTTTAGCAAGCAATCTAGTTTTCTTATTTCCTGCTGTTTTTATTGCTGCACCTAAAGTTCCAATGTTTTTAAGTGATTGAATACCTTCAAAATAAACGTGGTCTTTTCCTTGAATTGCAGTAGCTGCTGCTTCAATTCCTGCATTGTCTAAAATTTGCGTAGTTAAGACACCACCGAAATATCCAACTTCTTCAGCTTCTGCCACTGCTTCTGCTAAAGTAGTACCAGTTTGCGCTGTACCTGTTGCAGTAACTTGGTTTGCACCATCTAAATAAGATGAGCCGTATAAATCTGTACCTGACCCACTTGATGTTGCTTTTAAACTAACTGCTGAAGCTGTACCATAAGTTCTTGATGTAAATTTAATTTTGTTTGTGTTTACAACTTCAATATCGCAATCTAAATATTGGTTTTTAAGTATTCCAACTAATTCTGCAACCGTTGAAACTTTTGAAGTGTTTAAACCTGTGCAAGCATAATCAGTTCCGTCAATGGTAACTGTTAGTTTGCCATCTGTTACAAGTTTTAATGCCGTAATTATTGTATTGGTAATTGCAACAGTTGTTGTTGAACCTGCCGTTGCGTTTGTTGCAGTATATGGGAAAATCAATACCTGACCATTACCACTACGCAAGTTTGGAACCGGAGTAAATAAAGCTTGCGCCATTTTTGCCGTTAATGAGTTGGTTCCATATTCATTAATAGCATCTTGTGCATTGACTGCCCAAATATACGGTTCTGTGCTTAATGGTGCTTCGTTTGTAAGCAAGCAAACAGTATTGGTATTAAATTCGCCCAAGCCTTGTGGTGCAGTCGATACACTTACATTAATTGTGTATGAAAGAGGTACCGTTCTTGTCATTTTTCTACCTTTCTATAAGTATATATAACTATTATAATTTATTTTTATGTACTTGTATTATCTATTACTTGATTATTTTCTATTGTGAAATCTGCAAATATATTACTATTTGTATCTCTTGCTTGTGTTCTAAATGATTGGTAGTAATCAACTTCTTTAGTGTATTTATCCCAAGTCATACACTTAAATCTAATTGTAAATCTATTTATATCAGACCCGCCGTCTAAGCCTGATAAATTGACTGCATCTGATATTTTGCCTATTCTAAATTGATATTTGTCTTGTAGTTGTTCTGCATATGTACTATTTAAACAAGCTTGAATTTCTGGAAATCTATCCCTTGCATCATTATTTTTAGAATAAGCGTCAATTTGCATAGTTCTATCTTCATTTATATAAACATCTTCATAATATTTTGTTACATCATCAACAACTTCTTGTCTATATTCCCTTCGGTTTGAAAATATCCTGTTTTGTAATGTGCTTATAGTAATTTGTAAATTAGGAGTATTAAATAGTTTAATATTTTGCGATTTAATTATAACACAAGGGATTTCATTACCTTGTTGGTCTGTCCCCCAGTTTGCAGGCAAACTTAATTCCCTTTGCACTAAATCAACTATAATACTCTCGATTGATTTTATCATACAATAATTATACCTTATTTTGGCTTGTTAGCTACATATTCTTGTGTGTACTCAGGATATTCTTGAACCATAACTTTGTCGTATGGTGCTGTTACTTTTATGCCTCTGCCCTTAGCAAAGAATATTAATTCTCTTACGTTTTCGTATTGTTTAGTTTGCTGTTCTGCCTCCGTGCAAAAATTCATTCCATATAGTGCAATTTCTTTATAACCTATATAAACAGCGTAAGCAATAACATAGGAAATGGTATTGTTAAAATAATGACCGCCAAGCATTTTATCAATTTCATCAAAAGGGAAACTATCTCTAAATATATCTTGGTCTTGTGTAAAAGGTGTAAAGTGTAAATCAAACCATAAATCACACCTTGGTAATACACTTTCCCCAGGTCTTTTATTTACGCTCCATATATCCCATTCGTCATTATCGAATGGCGCTTTGTAGCGCGTATATAATTTTCCTAGTATTGCTACCTTATTCCTCATAATATTCACAAATCCTTTTTTGTATATTATTATAACACATATAGGCTAGGTAATTCGAAGCCGAAAAGAAGATTACTCAACTTCCTGCCTATATTATATCACTTGAGTTTAACAATAGGAGTATTGTTTTATGAATAAATATTTAGGAAAAACATTTGGTAAACTTACAGTTTTAAACTATTTAGGCAAAAATTATTATTTATGTAGATGTGAATGTGGCAATACAAAAAAATAAGAAGCGACCATTTAATAAGTTTGTCTACTCAATCCTGTGGATATATTCAAAAAGAAAAAGCTAAAACGCAAATAAAAATTAATTCTAAATTCAAAAAACCAAAATGGAAACATTTTAACAAAAGACTATATAGTATATGGAACGGAATTAAAAATAGATGTTATAACGTGAATAACAATAAATATAAAAACTATGGTGCACGTGGTATAAAAGTTTGCGATGAATGGCTAAATAGTTTTGATAATTTTTATGAGTGGGCGATAAACAATGGCTTTGATGAAAATGTTTTTTATATGGATTGTACTATTGATAGAATAGATAACAAGAAAAATTATGAACCTAATAATTGCAGGTGGGTATC
Organism: uncultured Clostridia bacterium; assembly: GCA_937898195.1. Classification (GTDB taxonomy): domain Bacteria; phylum Bacillota; class Clostridia; order Oscillospirales; family Acutalibacteraceae; genus Fimenecus. The sequence continues at coordinate 24,465 of CALEJD010000010.1, forward strand.
GCAAAAAATACAGCAAAATAATAAAAGTAACAACCATTTAATTTTTTATAAAGGTGAATATTATACACTAAGTCAACTTAGTAAAAAAATAAATATAAATTATAATTCTTTAAAGACGCGAATTAGATTAGGTTGGAATATTGATAAGATTATATCCACTTCTGTTAAGCATTATTCTGATAATCAAGGATAACGTGATATTCAATATAAGCATATTGAGTATAATCTTTAACCGCCATAACTTTGTATCTTTGATTTTGAAATATCACTTTGTCTCCCGTCTGTAAGTTTAATGTCCCTGCTTTCGCGTGAATCTGGAACCAAGACCAGCTCCTTTGTCCTTCTGGAAGAGCTTGAAGCCAATCATCTGAAAATGGCTGCCATACTCCCATAAAACTTATGAGTTCTTCAGTTTTAACTACACCACCATTTACTATTGATTGTTTTATCTTAATTAATTCTAAAGGAACTTCCCATCCATTTAAGGTAGAACCCATTTGCGGTAAACCGCCTCTCAAACTTCTATTTTGATTAAAATTAAATACTCTATTAAACATTGTTATCCCTCGATTTCAAAAGTAACGTGTCTTTTTAAATCACCCTCATCTATTAATGGTTTTGAACTATGTTTACGTTCAATAGTTAATGCGCTGTTAGGTTGCCATTCGCCATTTATACCACCATCATCAAATGCTTTAAATATTTGCATTAAACCTACTTCGCCAATTATCCTTGCTAATTCTCTCATTATGTCTTTATCTATATATTCTTTGAATACTTCTTCATCTCCTACCCAATCTAAAATGTATTTTCTAAAGTTAGGGTCTTTTATTGGTTCATATAACCAACTTCTTGCAGGTATTACAATTTCAGTAGTTGATTTTTTTAAATTTATCCCAAACTCGTGTCTAAAATAGTTACGCATTTTTTGAGTTACTTGTATATGCGCACCATATTCTTGAACAGCCCCTAAACCTGCTAAATCCAAATTATCTGATACTTTCTTTTCACCGCCTTTGCCTGCCAATAAGCCTATTTTTACAGTATAATGTTTTGATAAAGACTTTGCTAGTTTCTTTAATTTGCCTGTTAATATTTTATTACTATCTTTGTGTTCCATTATGCAATTGTAGTCTTGCCCGGTATTAACATAACATTGCCTACCAAATATGGTTTAATTAATGTACAATATTTCACCCCATATCCGTTAGTCGCATACATTGCTAACGTGGGATAATCATTAATCCATTGCGGTATTGTATAACTTTCTGATACACTTCCCACACTTCTACTTGTTGCAATTCCTATACCATTAGCACCTAGCGCATTATTAAAATCTACTGTCAAATAATAAGCCGTTAAGTATAGGAATACCATTAGTGCTGCTTGGTCATCTGAAAACAATCCCTCATTAAAGTTAACTTTGGCTTCATTATAGGCATTTAAAATGTCATTGTCGGTGGTGTAATTAAGTGTAGAATCATTATATAAATCCCAATCAGTTGTAACTGTAGGCAATGCAGTGGTATCTTTTTTAGCTTTATAAAACTTTGTTTCATAATATACAACACTATCTTTAAAATATGTATTTCCGCTTGCATAAGTTATATCCGATAAATACATCGGAGTAAATCGTGGGAATTGTGTGCGGAAATCACTAGCTTGTAGATTATCAAATATGCTCATTTTATTTTCCTTTTTAGATAAAGTGGGAGTTTCCTCCCACTGTAATTGAAGAGAACCAGTCATCTTCAATTAGAGATTGAAAAGAGGTTCTTAAATTATTCTTCTTCTTCTTTAGCTTTTTTAGCTTTTTTAGCTTCTTCTTTAGCTTTTTTAGCTTCTTCTTTAGCTTTTTTAGCTTCTTCTTTTAACTTTTTAACTTCTTCGATATCTACATATTCTTCAACTTCAGGTTGGGTTAAAAGAATGTTTGCTGCTTTTGAATTAGTTACATCTAATACTTTACCAGCTTCCAATACTACATCAAAAGCTATATAATTTCTTGTTGATTTATTTATTAATTTCATTTGGTTCTCCTTCCATTAATTTACAAATATATATTTTTATTATACAATATTTTTGTGGAATAGTTCGACGGAACGAAAAGCAGACTACTCAACTGCCTGTCCACAACATATTACTTGAGTTTAATAATCGGAGGATTATTTTATAAATTTAAAACACGGACTACACAACCATAAATTATATGGAATTTGGAAAAATATTAAGAGGAGGTGTTATTGTAAAACTTTTCCAAGATATAAAGATTATGGCGGTCGTGGTATTTCAATGTGCGATGAATGGAATAATTTCAAAAATTTCTATGATTGGGCTTTAGCTAATGGATATCAGGAAAATTTAACTATTGATAGAATTGATAATAATAAAGGTTATTTTCCTAATAATTGTCGTTGGGCTGATATCTATACGCAAGCTAATAATAAACGAAATTGCAAATTTTATACCTATAAAGGTAAAATTCTAACTAGAGCTGAAATATCCAAATTATACAATGTAAATTATTGGGCTTTACGTTCAAGACTTCGTAGAGGTTGGGATATAGCTAAAGCGGTTGAAACTCCTTTATAAAAAATAGGGCTCAGTTTCCTAAGCCCCATTCTATTATATTCTAGGTTGAAACCTGTTGGTCGGCATAAAGCATTGCACCTGTACGTTTGCAGTAAGGACATACGAACTGACCGTGTGCCTGAGATATTAAATCTAATGCGCCTTGTGGGAATAAAGGCATTGGAGTATAAGGTACAGGTAAGTAAGAGCAAATATTATCAGCATCTGCGTTATAGAATACGTATCTTGCACCATTTCCGGCAGCGTTTGCAGTATCACCATATTTAGCGTGAACAATCTTGAAGTCACCACCAACTACACGTTTGAATGCATCTCCTAATACTTGAAGTCTATTTAATCCATATTGACCATAAGGTTTAGTTAATGCATAGAAATCTGATGTCGGTATTAACAATCTGTTAAAGTTCAAAGTATAAGCTGAATTTGCACCAAAAGCGTTCGGAGCTGCTGCTAAGAATGTATCGAATTGAGCATCTGTCATAGAAGCTAATTTAGCAGTGATTAAAGTGGTGTCTACTGTTACATCGGGTTGATTTAATAAACCATAAGATTTGCCATCGTCTAAGCCTTTAAACCAAGCGTCTTGTAACATTAAATCCCAAACTTTTTTACGAGCTTTTTCATTTTCTTCAATAATTGAGAATGTTTCAGTGTTAATTCTGCCGATGTTTACAAGTTCGTTAGAAACTTCATAAGTCCATCTCCAGAAGTTGTTAGGCATAGAAAGTGTGCCGATTTCAATTGTTGAGTTAGCATCTTTAGCAATACCATTAGAGAATGGGTTTACTAAACCTTGAATACCTGCGTTTGCTTTGTAGTTGATAGCATATTGCAATAATTGAGTTGCGTATGCACCTTTACCTACTTCAATAGGACAGAAGTCTGATAATTTTTGTCCATTTAATTCATAGTAAAGTGTATCTACAACACCTGCGATAATATCAGTTGTTGTTGTGATTACTTGGTCTAAACCAGTTGAAGCACCTACACCAGAGTTTCTTACAACACCGGCAAGGTTCTTTTTCATCATATCTTTATGTTCTTCTAAAGAATATGCACCTATCATTTGTGTCATTTTATTTTCTCCTTTTTACCTATGTTGAAGCCACACCTAAGTTAAAGTCTAATTTAACTTGGATTAAGTCGCCTTCCGCACTTGCTGCGGTTTCTGCTACACCAATGTAAGCATTTGTTGCAGTAGTTGAATCATCAACTTTTCTAGTTGAAGCATTGAATTGCAATTTAGCACCAACTGAAATTGCACCAGCTGCTACCATAAATACACTGTCGCCAGATTGTGCAAGCGCTACAAAATCACCTACACCGTGAACATTTTTAACTGCATCATAAACAACCATACCATAAGGTACATCTGTAACTGCGGCTGCTACTACTACTGGATTAGTTGTTGAAGTTGATGAGCCATAAAGTTTTACAAAAGAACCTGCTGTAACTGTATCAGTTGAAGTTCCTGAGTAAAATTTAGCATTGTGGATGTGAGGTTTGTTAGGCATATAAGCATACATACCTTCTGCGGGAGTTGTTCCTGCTTGTGTTAATGAAAATGTCATATGTTTATCTCCTTCTATTAAAACTTGTTACCTTCTTCTAGTCTTTCTTTTCTAGAAATATATAGTTTTTCTTCTTCTACTTTGCCGTTACCGCCCATTACAAGGTCTTTCATTGAGTTTTTAACTTCTTTTTCTTCTTTTTTGTCTTCTTCGTTTTTGGTAACGTCTTTTTCTTCTTCTTTTTCTTCTACTTTTTCTTCTACTTCTTCTTCTTTTTCGTTTTTACATTTGTTTTCGGTTTCTTCTTTTTTATCTTCGTCTTCTTCATTTTTGCATTTGTTGTCTGCCTTATCATCTTCAGAAGGTTCATAAGATAATTCTTCAGCTTTTTTAATAACTGTACGGATGATTTCATCATCAACTTTGTCTTTCAAAATTCCACCGATTTCATCAATCAGTTTTCTTTTGTCTTCGTTTTCTACTTTCATTTCATCTTCCTTTTCGTTATTTACTACACCTAAAATAAAATTCTTTAAATCGTCTAATACTTGCATTATAATATTCTCCTTATCTGTGCTATTATCTGCTTTTTTTGTTCTTTCATCTAATATTAAAACAGGTAATGTTTCATCACCCAATTCTTTCACTGCTAATGTTCTATGTAAGCCATCTTGATTAAAGTCTTTATCTTGATAATGCAAATAAGGAATGTTCATTTTTTCACCTGCATTAAATTTTTCTTTTATTTTTTCAAGATTTTCATTTGTTCTACTTTTAATTATTTCTTCTTTGGATAAACCCATCTCTTTCGAACATTCTTCAATATATTCATCTGGTTTCATTTCCACAATTTTTGATTTTTCATTGTTATCAAAATATTCGTTGCCTGTTTCTTGTGTCCACCTACCTTGCCTATCCCTTTTTTGGTCAGGATTTGAATTAATTACTATATTCGCTCCTTCATATCTTGGGTCTTCTACTATTGCTAAATGCAAGAACTCACCATCGGTAAATTCCATATCTATTGGTTTGCCGTGGTAAGTTTTTTGTGTATCATCTGATACAAAACTATATGAGCAAGAAACATTCCATCCTTGATTTTTAACGAGGTCTATTGCTTCATCATCTGTTAATATACCTTCGCAATAATACCAACCATCTTGCTCATTAAACCATACACGAGAAATAGTACCAACTCTTAATTTGTCAACATTTTTATCTGTTACGTCTTTATGGTCAATTATTACAGGACAACCGACCATAGATTGAATAAATTTATCTAAAGTTTCTTTGGTTATAACAATATCGCCTAGTTCTTTGTAATGAGCAAGTCCAGGTTCAATAAACCTAGAAACAAAATAACGACCCTTGCCTTTGCCATCATCTTCTTGCAAGTCAATCAAACTATTAATAATTAAATTCTTTTTTTCACTTCTGTCTTTTAGCATTGTACAATCCTTTAATATTATTATACATTATTATATTATACTTATTTGTTTATTATACAGTTTGTTGCATACGCAGTTTGCTAAACACAGGAACAAAAGTACATCTACATCCGTAATCTTCCCCTGGTAAACCTCGTCTTCCTGTACGTTTATCAATAATTGGTGGGTCGTCATATCTGAATGTTTTATGGTTTAATTCTTTATGGTCATCCCTTACACGTTCATCATTACTTGTATACCAAATGAACTCTTCGGAGCCTTCTGCTTGATATTTAGCTTTTAAATACTCTGTTACTGCCAATTTACTTTCATTACGTGCTAAAAACTTGGCTTTACTTTGACTAACTTTGAATCTATTTTCTATATATTGTTGTATTGTAATACGGCTTTCACCGTCTAATGCCATTTGTCCTACAACTTCACGCATTCTTATAATATCTTCAGGCAACCATTTTTTAATGTTTAGTTTGATATTATCTATATATTCTTCTGCAAATTGTGTAGCTACACTATCAGACATTTTGGGTGTTATGGTTTGTATTTTATTAGCTTTGAAGTTTTCATAAGTTCTTTTTTGAACATCTAATATCATATCTTCTGCTAAATCAACAAGTTTTAAACCTTTTAATGCTTCCTCGATATTACCTATTGCACTATCCATTATTTTTTTAATCGCAACTACATCAGCAAATACTTTAGCATTAGTTGTTTCGATTACCCATAAAATGTTTTGTGGTAGTTTAGTTTCTGTTAATCTGTAGCACCTACCATAACGAGAATACTTTGCACCCATTTGTTCAAGCTCTAAAGCAATTCTATTACTAAACCTGCCTGTTTTGGAATAAAAACCACCATTTTGGTAATATAAAGAACCTGATTTTAAAGCTTCAAAAACTGCATTATTGTTATTAATTACATAATTTGGTTTAAGTACATCAAAAATAGGCTTGAAATACCAATCCCACTCGAAATTGATAATCTTTCTTGCTATGCGATCTGCAATAAATTTATTTGCTTCTATTGGTTTGAACATTACTTCTTCCAAAAACTATACAACATTTTTCCTAACGACTTTTTATCATTTTTTACACTGTTTCTAATATCTTCAACCTGAACTATATTTTCCATTTGGTCTGGTTCTAGTGTATCATCTATCGCTTTTATTTCATCTGGAGTGAACAATATTATTTTATCAGTAGTTAACTGTTCTGCTACTTGTTTTTTAGTCATTACACCTAATTGGCAAAGTTGTATATACGAGTTAATCTTTTGTGTTCTCACATTTTGCTGGTCAACCTCATTTAATACTCTTAACGGTTTCCAAGTAATAACTAGGTCATCAATTTTTCTGCCGAATAATTGTATGCACCTTATATCTAACATCCATTTCAATATAGGCGTAACAGGTTCTCTTATCGTTGACATTACCATACCGTTATAATTTTCAAGGTCATCTTCTCCCGAACTAAAGCCACTTGCACCTTTGCCAAACACTTTAGAATATGGAATACGTAAAGCTGAGCAAATTAATAGCATTATTTTTTCAATCATTTGGTCTAAGCTACCGAAGCTTAATTGCTTTTGAATATAATCATCTTTAGCATCCATTGCACCAACCGATTGGAAGTTCTTTTGTTCTGCAAATATTTTAATTCTTTTCCTTACGGCACTTTCGCCTTGTTCGCTCATTAATATATCTGATAAGCCAAATATTTTAAGTATATCAATTTTTGCTTCATCGAGTAATTCCAAAATTACACTATTAGCTTTTATGTACTGTGCTAACGAAGGGATAATATCCTCAAATATACTTGCTCCCCACCCTTGCAACATATTTCTAACATAGTAAGGCTCTACTTTTGGAATAAACAGTTTTAATCTTGATTTGTGCAGTTTAATCGCATCTTCAAATTTTTTGCTATTTAAATCTTGCAATAAAAACTTATCAGCAATATATATAGAGCTTCCTAATGGTGTGCATTGCCACCTATCAGAAGCTAAAAACTCAACGTCTTTTTGATATAAGCTATCAATATTTAATGGTATTTCTTGGTTTTTTCCTACACTAGCAATTAAAGCACCTCCACCAAATAAGCGACCCCATCTGCAAACATCCTTTAATGTTGTTCTATCGCCTTGGTCATCCATAAAATCATTAAGTTCAAGTAATTCATCAGCTGATAGTGTTTGACTATCTAAAACAAATCCCCCATCCCTAAATGCATCTTGTACTGGTAAATCAACCGCAATCTGTGCGAATGAATTATTTTTATATGTATTAGTTAAAACTTGGGGTTTTACTGATAATAAACCATAATCAGCACCAGATACAATTTCCCCAAAACTAATTAGCCTATTGTTATTTACAGGTATTTGTATAACTTCGTTTAAGCCATTAGTTACAACATTAGCCTTTTTGTTTTTGTTTTTTGACATTAGAATATTCCTTATGTAAAAGGGCGTGCGATTTGAGCTTTAATAATTCCTGGGCTACACCTTTATAATTTCGAATCTTTAGGAAGCTTGCACGCCACTATTATTTTTATTATACACCATTTATAATACTTCAAGTATTGACACTTCCTTTTGAATATAAGGATTAAGAGCATATCTTAATGCATCCATATAATGGTTGTCTTTGTCTACTACGATTGGTAGTATATCGCCTGTGTTTTTATCTTGCTTGTATGAATAAAACTTAAACTCTTCATAGGTGTGCTTGCATCTTGGATGTACATAAATTCGTCTAAAACTTCTAATATATTCAATGCCATCCTCGACGCTTCCTTTCCATTTTGGGCAAGCCTTTACTTTATAATTTTGTCTTACCATATAAGATATTGTTTCGGGTCTTGCATTATCTGCTCTTATTTCCCATCGTTGTATATCAGGCACTTTATTAAACAATGCGGGCAATTCTTCAAATTCTATGCCCACCCCACCTGATTCATAATCGATATATAAACACTGGTCTTTTATAAAACATCTTATTATTGCCGTAGGGTCGTTTGCAAAACCCCAGTCAACTCCATGATAAAATGTAATTCCTTCGGGTGTTTCAAATTCTTTTAACTCAAACTTGCCGTTATATATCTGCGCTTCTGTATCTATTACTGTTTTGCCAAGCCATATATGCTCATATTTTCCGTGGTCAACTTCCTTACAATATTCCATTTCTTTTTGTAAAACATCAGGAAACCAAGGATTATCATAGTAATTTACAAGCTGCACAATAGAATTGGGCGGAGAATTTTTTATAAACTTTTGATATGTCGCATCTTCTTCTCTATCGGGATTAAAAGTTATCCATATTTCCGAATTTTCTTTACGTATTGTAGGAATTAATATTTCCCAGCTTTCTGTACTCACATTACTTGCTTCTTCAATCCAACAATAGTCAATTCCTTCTATTGATTTAATTTCATTTATATTGTTTTGAATGCCTTTAAAAAAGAACTCCGAGCCTGTGTAAGTACATCTAATTGCTTCCCTTGTTATTTCGAAGTAATCAGATAAACCCATCACGCTAATGCTATCAGATAATAGCTTATGTACAGAATTAGCAATTGATGTTTGTAACTGCCTTGTACAAAGTATTCTTATTTTAGATTTCATCGCCAGTATTATTAAACATCTTGCACAAGTATGTGATTTAGCCGAACCTCTACCGCCATAAGCAACTTTATATCGTGCTTTTTCTGATAAAAAGAAAACTAATTTTTCAGGTAGTTCTAAGTTCATTCATCTTTGCCCTTAACGGGGAGTATATTAATTACTGCCGGCATAATTTGCTTTGCATCAATTTTTACTTCTTGCTTTTCTGGTTCTTTAATTACATTTAAAAGTTTAATTGCGTTTTCATATTTCCCGTTTTTTATTTCTTCTTGAATACCCCTTGGTAAGTCTTGCAAAATAGTAGTATTAGTCTGCACCTCAGTTCTTAATGTAGCGATTATGTTTTTCTCTTTCGATAAATTTATTTGACCTTGACTTTTTGCTTCGTCTAATCCTTGTGGTGCTTTGCCAAATCTTTTACCATTTTCTAAGTTCTTTAATGAATTTGCATTCATTTTCATTCGTCGTTCCTTAACAAATATTTACAACTATTCCTCTATCTGTAAATTAATCAACCCTTTATATTGTTGCAAATCTTGTGCTATTCCACCTATTACATTTTCATCTGCTTTGGATAAATCTTGCATATTGTTTATAGTGGTTAGTGCGTCATTTATTAATATTGTTCTTAGGTTTTCAAAATTTGCTTTGTCATTACTTAATGCAGGTGTTGGTGTTATATCGCTTGCCCTTCTTAAATATTCTTTGCTTGGTAGTGGTCTTTCATCATTTCCCAATAGACAACATTCAATTAATAGGTCTTTACTATCGTCAAAATTAAACTTATCAACTAATAAATGTTTAGCATAGAATGCCTCAGAATGTGCCGTATAATGCATATCCTTAGAAAAACTATCTATTGCTATTAATAAAACTATTAAATCATCTATCTGTTCTCGTTGCATTGTAACTCCTTCATAGTTGTAATTGTTTGTATTTTTCTTGCGCTACTTCTATTTTTTTGTCTATGTGGTTTTCTATATTTAATTGTACTGTTTCTATTGGTTCTGCTTGCCGTTCATCCGGGTAAATTACTAAATCTTTTTTCAAAATAACCTCTCTTTGTTCTAATATACTTATTTCTTGCAAATTATATAATTTTTCATATAGCTTATATAATATACTTAGTTTTTGTTTTAGTATCTGGTCTTTCTTGCTTAGTTTCTTCGGCTTATATTCTGGGTTATGTTTTTCAATAACTTCTTCTTTCCCCCCAAAAATATTAGCCTGATAAAGCTCCATAATTCTATTTTATACCTTTTTTATTAATTTGTAAATACTTTTATTATCTCTTTTAGCTGTGGAATAAACTCTTCTTCAAAATAATCCTTACAATAATTATCAGGTAATACGTATAGTTTCCACTCTGCTTCACTTATTAGTTTTTCTATTTCTTTTTTCATCTCTTTTTTTTACAAACTCCTTAATTGTTTCTAACTTTTCTTTTGTTATGTCGAACACTGTTATATCTGTCCGCTTAAATTTTACCTTTTCTATTCCATATCTATCTATGCAAATCCTGGCAAAACTTTCACTTCGTTTTATTTTTCTTGCCAGTTGTTTTAACGTCATAAACATTATAGATTACACTCTTTGGGCATTAGCATTTCATCATATAAACCAGATTGAATTTCTAAAGCTATCTGGTCTACTGCATCATCAAAGATTTTGCCTGTTAATAATTGTATAAATACATCTGGCTCATCTTTGCGTATTTCACATAGTTTGTCGGCTCTTTTGGACACTAACTCTGCCCACCTTTTTCCTCTTGCTTCCATTTTTTTTTCTTGTAGCGTCATTTTGTTTCTCCTTTTCTATCTCTAATCTCTTTTTTGCTCTTAACATTTTTATATACGCTTTTACTAAGGCTTTTTCCCAAGAATATAGCCTTAATGTAACTAATTTTGCTTTTTCACCGAATACAAGGTTTTTTGACATCTTTATCCTTCCTTTTAAGAATTGTGTATTTTCTAAATTTATTATTTTTTGTTTCTATTACATAATCTATTTCATAATATTTTTTTAATTGCCTTAATACACCGTATGGACAATTTGTGTTTGTCCAGTTTATTATCTCTTTATGTGTAAATTCTTTTTTGCCATAATCCTCAATAATTCTTTTCATTTTTTCTACATAATTCATACTAATATCTCCTTTTAAAAAACAAAGGCTTACTTTAAGATCTTTGGGAGTAAACGCTCCCTATTTAATTATAACACTATAAAATTATTTGTAAATACTTTATTTAATCAACGGCATTATATACTGCTTTACTTCACCGGAATTAAACATATAACCTATATTGTCTTTGTAGCTTTCCATAGTTATATTTTCACCGCTTATTTTAGCCATATCACTTAAGAACTGCATATTAAACTTAACCTCTACCGGATTATCAATAGGTTGTTCCGCTTCTATACCTATTTTAATCTTAGCTTCATCCGCACCATTAATTGAGGTTATTTGCATTTCGCTATCAGTGTATTCTAAAATGCATTTTTTAGTTTCATCATCTAAAATAGGCGATACCATAACTAAGGCATTATATAAACTATCTTTTTTAATTAAAACTATATCTTTTAACTCTTTCGGCATTACTTGCTCAACTTTTGGATATTTTTCATTTAATAACGCGCTGCATAAGGTTATATTTTCATCTTCTAATACAATGTTTCCACCGAATACACTAGCTTTAATTGTATCTTTAAACGGCAGGTTCGGTATTTCCTTAATTACTTCTTTTGATAATACAATATCTTTAATGTAATTAATATTATCTATTTTTTGCATAATAATACGCTTACTATCGCACCCGATAACCTTATCATCGCCTATATAAACCCCGGATAATACAGCGGTTGTAGTTTTATCAGTAGCTACTAATGTGTTATCTATCGCTTGCTTAAATTGCTCTGCATCTAAAATATCTACGCTTGTGATATCTGGTAACACGTCATCTGGGTAATCTTTGCTATCCATACACGGTATTTTATACTTGCATCCGCTACATTTAATTTGCCCGTTATTTATTGTGATATCACCCTTGGCCACCTTCAACAAAGGTACTAATGTTTTGTTTTCATATAACGCACTATCACCATCAATTTCGCTTGCACCTTCGACTATGTACTCTAATCGCATAAAAGGGTTTCTGACAATAATTTTTAATTTGCCGTTATCATTTGTTAATTTTAAATATTTTAGGCTTGTTTCTGTTTTGTTATAGCTTAATATATTTTCAGCTGTTCTTAGCACTCTTAACAAATCATCATTTACTTCAAATTTTACGTTTAACATATTCACCTCTTTATTTAATTTTACATTAAAAACTTTTCTTTGTAAATACTTTAATTAAAATATTCTCGCTTGATTCTGTTCAATTTCTAATCTTCTACAACTTGCTTTCCAATAGTCATAATCCTTTTCAATACAAATAAACCTTCTTTTAAGATTATGACAAGCCACTGCCGTTGTTCCGCTACCTGAAAAACAATCAAGTATAAGGTCGTTTTCGTTGCTATAATCTCTTAATATCATTTCAAATAGTTTTAAGGGTTTTTGAGTAGGATGAAATCTAAATTTATTTTCTTCTTTATCATCATTTATAAATCCTTGTTGCACAAAAGTCATTTTACGGGTTACTTTATTAAAAGAAGTCCACATTAATTCACCTTCACTAAAACTATTTTGCAATTTATAGCCACCTATTTTATCCCAAAAAATCCACGCTTTTGTTGGTTTTAAATATTCAGTAAAATAATTACCTCCAAATATTATTTGATTTTTACTTACTCTAAATATCTCATCAAATATTTCTTTTGTTGGAATATCATTATCCCAATCTTTTTTGTTTAGGTTTTTAGGTTTTACACCTAATCCATATCCCCCCCCCCATCACAGTTTATTCCATACGGCGGGTCTGTCAGCACTAAATCTATGCACTTATCCGGCAACTGTTTTAATATATCCATACAATCGGCGTTAATAATTTTGTTTATATAATTCTCTAACATTTTTATATATTCCATATCTTTCTTCTCTCATTCTGTCTAATTTATATTTTTCGTATTTTAACTCTTCAATTTTTTCCATTATGTTATATACTTTCGCTTTTTTTTCATCATCTACATTTACAAGATTTATAACACCCCATTTTTTTATTCCTAAGATTTTCATAATTTCTTTTTTATAGTGTTTTATCGTTTTTTTGCAATTTATCATATTATTACTCCTTATATATAAAATCTTCTCTATCTAATCTAAACAAGTTCTTGAATTTCTCATCTGTTAAGTTATGTATTGCATTATGACATATACTACATACTTCAAACAATTTTTGTTTTTCGTTTATTTGTTCTTGCGTTAATGTTTTAGGAGTTCGTGTTTTTTTAGTGTTTAAATCTCTAATGCATTTTTGTTGCTCGATAAAATGGTGGATTTGTATGCCATATTCTACTCCGCATATACAACACCTACCTTTAGGAATGTATTTTCTTCCAGTGGTTGTATCAACATATACACTTCCTTCATAATATGATTTTTTACGCTTCATACATTAATCTTTCAGGATGTCTATTGTATTTGTTTTTCATTGCCTCGGTTAATTCTCCGTTTTGTTGAACTTTTAAAACAGATTGTAATGCACTGCAATGAGCTAGATATGATTTTATTATTAACTCATAGCTTTTATATTCAGCCTCGCTTTCTAACATTTCTTTATTTAATTGTATTGCTTGCTCTCCGTATATATCATTTGCCATCAATTCGGTTATTTTGTTTTCTACACTTTTACGGCTCGTATGCAGGCCTGATTTATTTATCAACACTTGTAATTGGTTAAAGCTATGATTGTTTCTCTTTCTTGCCGAATAATATTTTTTGCTAAACTCAATAGCTTCCCTTGATGTATTTAGCAACTCTTGTTCAAAGGTTATAAAATCTTCACTCATTTAATAATTCCTTATTTTCGTATATATTGCCGATTACTTCATAATTCTTTTGGTCTTTATATCCTATCCCTTGCCAAGTAGAAATATGCGGATAGTAATTAGGGTTTTCAACTCTTTTTAAGCAAAATTTTGTTTGGTGTTCAAATTCTTCAAATTTTACAAAATACAATGAATTTTGATTATTTTTAACAATATCCCCTTCATAAATCAATTTGCCGTTTTTGTCTTTAAGTCCTGTGCATTGCATTACAATACAATCTTGTTCATAATCATTAAAGGTTCCCCAACTATAACTATCTTTGTAATCATCCTCAAAATCACCTAATCCCAATTTTATAAGAGTTCCACCTTGAGTAATTATTAACTGATAGTCGCTTCCTATTGGATAGCTGTTATCTTCTATAAATTTATTATATTTTTTACTCCATACTCTAAATTTAAATCTATCTTGCATTAAACAACCCCCTTAACTACAAAAGTTATTTTAGTTTTTTCGTTTCCGTCTTTGTCCTTATACTTATCTTCTTTAAAATTGCCAAAAACTAAAACCTCAGTACCTTTTTTTAGTTCTCCGACTTTTTCTGCTAATGTACCCCAGCATTCGCAATTGAGCCATTTGGCTTCATCTTCCTTATTCTTTTTTAACGGTATAGAAAATGTAGCTTTACATTTCCCACTTTCAAAATATCTTATTTCTGGGTCATTAGATAAAAAACCACAAAACATATCTAAATTAGCTTTTAATTCTTCAAATTCCATTTTATTCTCCTTTATTTCAAATATTCAATCTTTATTCCACTTCTGCTTATTTTATAATCATAGCAAGGCGCTGTTATTCTATTGGACATTGTTACCTTGTATAAGTCTGTTTCAAATCCTGCGTTTTGTCCTATTTCTTGTTTTATTAAACTTTCAATGTATTTTTTTCTATCTTCAAATACTTTCATTTGGGATTTAATTTTAGATAACTCTTCATTAATACTTTCAAGTTCAATAATATAATTATCTTTAAAATCTGATTTAATCACTTTTCCATTGTTTACTGTTCCCAAAGATTTATATTTTTCTACTTCTTCCGAAAACTTTACACAAGCATCTATCACCTGTTGAACACTTCTTTCGGGTACATAAGTATATACTTTAAAATCTACAATTTCATTTTTGTTACATATTCCCACCGCAATATATGCACCATTTAATCCGCTTAAAATACAGTTAAAATCTAATTGTGCTTTGTAATATTCAGGGATACCATTATCCCAAGTTTTTGATTTTATATCCGTTGTTTTGACTTCGAATACAAAATCATTAGATGTAATTCCGTCAACGTGGCACACTAATGGTAAACAATGTTCTGCGGTGTATGTAAACTCTTTTTGTTCATCCACTACGCTCAGTCCTGTTTCATCTTCA
>CALEJD010000011.1 GCA_937898195.1 uncultured Clostridia bacterium
TTCAACACATATTATTCCCTCGATAAAGATGAATTATTTATTTATCAGTGGCCACTCTTAAGAAAGAAAATTCGTTATTGCGATATTTTTGAAATTACTGATGCATTACCTGAAGGTATTAAAAAGGTTAAACGAGTTGCGTTTTCAACACCAAAATTCTTTATTGGTTATTATTCTTATGAAATAGATAAAGACACAAAAAAAGAAGTCAAAACAAAGAATTACATTGAAATTTCACCTAAAGATGCAGACTTGTTTTATATAAAAATGGGTGGTAAATTCAAACGTGCTCGTGATTTAGCAGCAAAAATTGAAGAAGAGCACAAACAAAAGAATGCAGAGCATTATCGTAAAAAAGAAATTGCAGATAAGGCTCGTGAAGAAAAGCTTGAGGCAAATAAACCGGTTGATGTTAAAATCACACCAACTAAAAAGACAGAAACAAAATTCAAGGTTGAAGAAGATAAAACTGAAGAATAAAACAAAACGCTTAGCAAATCTGCTAAGCGTTTTTTAATGCACAAATTAATAGAATAATTCCCTTTACACGCGAATTTTATTCACTTATAATGTTATTGTAAAATCAAATGATTCACACTATTATTATGTTGTAGCTACAAGAAATATTTTGAGGTGATTTTATGACAATTTATTTTGGTGAGAATATCAAAAGACTTCGAAAAGAAAAAGAATTAACCCAAGAAACTCTTGCAGATTTTTTAGGTGTATCATTCCAGACAATAAGTAAATGGGAAAGGGGAGAAACCTACCCTGATATAACAATGCTACCTATTATTTCAAGATTTTTTAACACTACAGTTGATGATTTGTTAGGTGTTAATAAATCAAGGGAAGAAAAACAAATAAACGAATACCTAAAAATGTATGATGATATGAAGTTGAAAGATATAACTTTGACTTATAATAAATTTCTAAAAGCAGTTAAAGAATTTCCCAATGATTTTCACATTTTAATTCGGTATATGGAACTTTTGTATGAAGTTAAAGGTTTTGGACAAGGTAAATATAAAGATATTTCAAAAGAGATTGCGTCTATTTATGAAAAGATACAGAGTCATTGTACAGATGACAATATAAGAATACGCTCAAAAGTAATTATGATTTCTCATTTATTGACATTATACCATTGTGTTCCAAACGAAGAGGGTAAATACCGCGTATGTAAAGAGTATCTTAATCAGGCAGAAGAAATAGTAAGTACTTTGCCTTCAATTAATGATACAAAAGAATTAATGCTAATGAGTTTAGCATTTGATACAGAAAACTATAATACAACGCATAGAAATGCTCTTGAAGAATTGTTGTTTATAATGCAAGATACATTATTTGGATATAGTTTTAATTATAAACCTGAAAAGAGACTTGAGATTTTTAAGCATGTACAAGGACTCATCAACTTGATATTTGACGATGGAAATTTTGGTAAGAATTGCGTTAACAGGCTTTATAATTACGGACATATTGGTCATTTGTACCATCAAATTGGTGACGATGAAAATGCTTTAAAATATCTTAAAATTACTGCTGAATATGCAAAGGAACTTGATGAAAATCCCGATATTTCAGAAAAATCAATGAGACATTATAATTTCGGACCAATTTACCGTGAAACTAATTTATCTCAATTTATGAAAATTGTGATGACAGAACATTACCCATTATCAGACGAATTCAAATCAAAACCCGAATTTCAAGAAATAATTAAAATATTGGAATAATCGTAGGGCGGGGTCTTGAACCCGCCGAAAATACAAAAGAGGCTATCAAGCCTCTTTTTCTATATCTTTTCACTTTTTAACATTCTTCAAATGCAACTCTTTAAGTCCGTCAACTTCGTCGCAAATTTCTTTAAGATTACAAGTGGAGCAATCAAACATAACGTTATCAAATATGTGATTTAATGCAGATGTTGTTTGTGAAATTTTCTTTGCAATTACATTTAACTTGTCAAAGTCATCAAAATCCGTTACAAAATAAATTTCAGCACTTTTAACATAAGGGAATTTAAGATATTCTTGTAAAAGTGTGTTTCCGTAATCAGCAAATGAAACTCCTGATTTTATAACTTTTTTGCTTACCCTTATTTGCTCTCGCATATTAAGTGCAGATGCTCTTGTCATAAATCCGTCAACAGATAAATGGTATCTTAAAGACTCTAATTCTTTTATTTTGTTAAAAGTATTTTGTTCATCTTCCCAATCTTCAATTTGAATAAAAACAAACTTGCAAAAATTAAACTTAGAAAAAGAAAAAAAATATAAACTGTCTTATTGGCAGTTTTTTTATAAATTTCATTTAATATATTTATGAAACTCTATAAATATGAGAGAAATAAAACGGTTGAATATGCAGTTAAATGGGCAAAGGGCAGAAATCCAAATTATTATGATTTTGAAAATTTGGGTGGAGATTGCACAAATTTTGCATCACAAAGTTTATATGCTGGATGTGGAGTGATGAATTTTTCTTATCCTTTAGGTTGGTTTTATTCAAGCGCTTTTAATCGTTCACCAAGTTGGACTGCTGTTGAATATTTGCAAAATTTCTTATTAAGAAAAGAAATATCTATCGGTCCAGTTGGCAAAATAGATGCTTTATCTAATTTAGAACTTGGAGATTTAGTGCAAATTAAAACTCATGGAGTTTATACTCATACATTGGTCATTACAAAAATTGAAAATGGTGGAGTTGAACCTTTTAATTATTTAGTATGCGCCCATACATATGATGCGCTTAATCGCAGATTATCGACTTATAATTTAAAAGACGCAAAATTTATAAAAATTATTGGCTGTTATAAATAATTGTAATAATTCGTTTGTAATTAAAATTTTTTTTGTTAAAATATAATCAATCGGGGGAATTATGCAAATTAAAAAACAAAGAAAAGCAATTATTATAACTTCAATTATTTTAGCATTTTTAATTATTGCGCTTATAACCACTTATTTTACTGGCGCTTGGTTCGTTTTAAAACGAAAGGCCGTTGGTAGTTTAGAATTTGTTGATGGAATAAAAATAAATTATGCAGGTTTGTATCAAGATAATTCCACTCCAACTAGCACAACTTTAAAATTAGCATATATAGATAATTTGGAATTAAAACCTCTTGAAGAAACAAAAGTGATGTCTAATAAGTCATATAATTTAGCAAATCCAACTTTGAGTGCTAAAGAAGGCACTGTTGCCTATTTTTTAAGAGTTAAGTTTAATATTAAATTTTATTTTAAAAATTCAAATGGAACTGAAGTTTTATTAACTGATGCAAATAGAGATGAATTTATTGCAACAACTTCAAATTATTTAAAAAATGGTGAAAGTTTTGTTGTTACTAATGAACGAGATTTGTTCACAAGTTTGCCTGAACTGGATATAACAAATTTCGTAGAATACAATGGTTGGTATTACCTTGGAAATGCAGAAGGAAATGTTGAAAGTTTTAGTGATATAACTTTAACAAAAAATGAATATAAAGATGATGAAACGGAAACATATAGCATATTTAAACCTGACACAAATAATAAAATTTTAATTCAGTTAGACGATTCCATTGATTATGGCGAAAATATGCCTTTCACAAAAGTTGAATTTTCTTTGGATATTCAAGCAGTGGAAGAACTTGCAGTTTCAAGTTGGAATTCTTAAATTTTAGACATTAAAGTCGAAT
>CALEJD010000012.1 GCA_937898195.1 uncultured Clostridia bacterium
ACATAAGGGTCCGCGTGAGCAATTTCAATATAATCGGTTAAATCATCAAATGTAATTATTTCCTTTTTTGCTAGAGGATTATCGACACTCATTATAAGTGAATAAGAAAACTCTGTCACCAATTCATAACAAAAACCTTTTTCTTCAAGCATTGCTTTGAAATATGTATCATAGTTCTCTGCATATCTTATAATACCAAGCTTGTAATCATGCTCAAGCATATTACGGATTGTACGTTGTGAGTTTGTTTCCTTATAAAATATTTCAGCAGCCTCTTTTGAAAGCGATTTTGAAAACTGAGAAAAAGCCTCTGAAATATAACAGGCGCGTGGCACAGAAATTGAGAACTGCTGTTTTTTTGACGAGCCTTTTTTGTAAAAGTTTTCAACCTCTTCAATCTGATTGAGAATGCCTTTTGCATAATTAATAAATTCTTCTCCTTCAGGAGTTAGCTCCATCCCCTTTGCAGTACGCTCAAAAATTGAAATGCCTATATCAGCTTCAATTTCTTTTATGGAACGGCTGACATTAGGTGCTGCAATCAATAAACTCTCTGCCGCTTTATTAAGCGAACCAGCTTTTGCAACCTCTACAGCATATTTCATATGTAATATATTCATAATATAAGTTTCACCTCTTCAAAGGACATAAAGCTAATTTCACACTTTTATAAAATAATTATACAATATAAATTTATAAAAATCAATTTAATTGAAATATTTACTTTATTATTTTAAGAGTCTTTTTCTTTGCTTTCTGTGTAGTAAATTTTGCACTTTGGTATGTGTGGAATTTTTGAATAGCATCAAAATAGCATCATTTTAAGATTTTGGGATTTTTTATGAATTGGAATGTTGTTGTTTTTCTAAGGATTGAGGCACGGGTTTAGTTAGACCGTGGATTGACTCCAAAACCGCGTGCCGTGGGGTGCGGGTCTCCGGTGGAGACCTCTGCGAAGCAGAAGCACTGACCGAGCCGGCAGGCGAGAACGAATCCTTCTGCCCCTGCTAATAGTAACCCCCCGGCTAAGCCGGGGGGTTACTATTATGTCTCATTGAAATTTTGGGAATCAAATAGGAATAATTTTGAGGTGATTTTTATGTCAAGTTTTATACCTTGGACTAATACATTAAAATTATAAAATATTTTTAATATACAATTCCATATAACCCCTAGATACGCAGTAACGATTTTGTTGTTATGGCTGCTTAGAATGGGGGTGATATTATGAACTATATTGTTGTTCCACATTATGTGAAAATTGAAAATAAAAAGATAAAAACATATGGAATTATTGTTATAAACAAATTTATTCCTATTAAAGTCTTCAAAGATATATCAACAGATTACAAAGCGATACGAAAACTTGTCAAAAGATTAAATGAGGCAAAAGTTGAGCTCATACATGTTGATGATATTATTGAAGACTTTTATTTTGATAATGTCTGAGTCACGTTGACAAATCTTGCATAAATTGTCGAATTAATGTATAATCTCTTCGTCAAAGGGGAGATTATACATGTTATTAATTTTCTTAGCATTGCTTCAAAATCCGGATGATGAACAACGATTTAAGGAATTCTATAACAAATTTTACGGCACAATGTTCTATGTTGCAAAAGACCATTTAAAGACTAAAGAAGCAGCCGAAGATTGTGCTCAAGAAATAATGATGCGATTTGCAAGAGATTTTCATAACATAAAGCAAGATTTCAACGATAAAAGTTTTAAGAATTACGTTCGAGTAGTTTCTAAAGGCATAGCTATTGATATGTATCGAAAGGAAAAGAAACATCTTGAGTATATCGTTGATGCGGATATTTCAGAGTTTAACGATATATCAGTTGATGAATTTGAGGTTTGCGATTTAATGCTTTTGAAACAAGCTATTGATGCAATGCCTGAATCATATAAAAGTGCATTTCATATGAAATATCTTTATGAATTAAGTGGCGCAGAAATTGCTAAAAGGTTAAATATATCAGAGCCTTTGGTTCGTAGAAGATGTATGCTCGGTGCGCAATTCGTAAGAAATTTTATAAAGGAAACTGAGCAAGAATGAGTAAATTAGCAAAAGCATGTGAATTATCTCTTAATGAGTGGTTGGGGCCTATTCCTGATGAATTACCTGAAGTGGAATATAGTAAAAAACACGAAAAATGGAAGAAAAATCTTTTTAATAAAATGCGTGGGGGTTATTATCACAGATTCACAACTAAAACTATTAAAGTTATGTTGGTTGCAGCAATATTGATGGCATTGTTAATGACAGCGTTTGTATTCCCATCATCTCGTGAATCCATGCTTGATAGTTTTAATACTTTCAGTATGTATAAAATAACTAAGCATAATAAAAATTCTGTTAATCGTGAAATAAAAATTGGCTACATACCGGATGGATTTGAATTTGACAGTAAAGACCAAGCTGGAAAACAATTGATTGTCAAATATACAACAGAATATGGAAGTTTTTTTACAATTTTCAAAAGTTCATCATCAATGGAAATGGAGTTTAATACAGAGTTTTTTGATTCAGAAGAAATAATTGTTAATAATGTAAAGTATGTTTATTGCCAAGGTAACAAAGGTATGAATAATCTGGTTTGGAATAAAAATGATTATATTTATGAGATTGACGGAACACTTTCAAAAGATGAAATGTTAGAAATTGCAAAAACAGTAGAATAGACTAACAAAATCCCTTTAATTTACGATATAGTTAGTTAAAGGGAGGTGAAAGTTATGTCAAATATTATCAAAAAAAGTTTTAGTGTGGTTTTAATTCTCACAATGCTTTTTTCAATTTTTGCAATCAATTCTTCTGCTGCAACAGTTGAAGAAGAAAATACAATTATGCCTCGTTGGTCAGTTATTAGCAGTGTAGGAACATCTTTTGTTATTAGTGGTTTAAATTCAACTTCGACAGTATCTCTTTCTGCACAATATTCAACATCACTTTACATTAAAATTGAGTTCCAGAAAGAAGAATCAACAGGCTATAAGACTCTTGAAACTTGGGAGAAATCTGGTACAGGTACATATCTTCTTTTAGAAGAAAACAGACTTATCAACATTTTTGCAGATTACAGAATTAAAGTAACTTGCACTGCTGGTGGCGAAACTCACGTAAAATACGATTATCCGTAAAAATAAAAAACAACCTCTGTAATTCTTTTTGCAGGGGTTGTTGTCCTTTTAAAATTCTTTTAGGGAGTATGAAAATGGAATATGAGATATTTTCTCATAAAGTTTTAATTGAAAGTGAGAGTGTTGATACCTTTGGTATCATTGCAACAGACCATCAACAGAACAAATATATTTTTGAAGATGTAACAACTTTTTATGAAAAGATTGAAAAGTTTGTGGATTTTCTCAACACAGAAAAACCTACCATTAATTGTTTTAAAATCTTGCTTGACGACTTTATGGAAAATTTATAATAGCAAAAAAATTAAGACCGGCATAACCGGTCTTTTTTTAATACTCTTTTACTTTTTTAATACAATCTTCACAAAGAGAAAGCTCTTCATTAACATTTTCGGCTGAGCTACACAATTTACATTTTGGTGTAACAACTTCCATTGTGAGCTTACCATCGTTTTCATATAAGACAACCTTTGTCCCAGGAGTTATATTCATCTTGTTGCGATATTCCTTTGGCAAAACAATTCTGCCCAAGTGGTCCACAGTTTTAACAGTTCCATATAACATAAAAGCACCATTTCCTTTGTCAAATATTGTTGCTTACACAATAAACATATCATAAAATGCCAAAAAATGTCAAGTTTTGGCTGTGTGAGATGTTTATTAATTTTTATTCCTTTAATCATTGAAGACACGCCTTAATAATGTTATAATAAGCTTACAAACTGACTTTGGGGAAATGCTTATGAAAAAGTTTTTTGAAAAGCACGAGACTTTAGTGTGCATATCACTAATTATTTTATACATAGTAATAAATTCATTTTGTTTGCAGAATTTCGGGGTAGAGGACTACCGTAGCACTATAATCAACACAGTTCTTTCACTTGGCTTGGTTGCTTTGATGCTTATCCTTAAAAGAACAACTTATTATGGTTTAACAAAAGTAACCGACGCGAAAAAATACTTATATTTCATACCGTTGGCGTTGATTATCTCGGTAAATGTGTGGAATGGAATCAATATAAATAACACTTATAGCGAGATTATTTTTCACATTCTGACCATGTTTAATATCGGCTTTATTGAAGAAGTCATCTTCCGTGGATTCTTGTTCAAAATGATGGCGAAAGACAATGTGAAACTTGCAATCGCAGTCAGTTCAATCACATTTGGAATCGGTCATATTGTGAATTTATTAAACGGTGCAGATTTAGTGCCAACACTTGTGCAAATTGGCTATGCTAGTGCAATAGGTTACCTTTTTGTAGTCATATTCCATAAGAGCAAATCTCTTATTCCTTGCATAGTCGCACACTCTCTAAATAACGCACTTTCAATATTCAATATTGATAATGATATATCATCGTATATTGCACCTGTATTCTTGATGATTGTGCCGGTAATATACGCAATCTATATCAACAAAACAGTGAAAGAAGAAACATAAAGTAAATTTTTGGAGATGGGATAATGAAAAAACGAATTAAAATAGTTGTTTCATTAGTGTTGGTGATTATTATGGCAATAGGATTTTTAGCACCTTTATTAAGACCTGAATACAGCGGAGTAAACTATAGTCCCGCAAATAGTCAGAACCAAACGGACAAAACAATTAAGTTTGATTTAAACGGAAAACTCAAAATTCTGCATATTACTGACACTCATTTGAATCTCAATCATAACTTTGACCCTACAATATGGTTAGTTGAAAGAGCTTGTGACACGGAAAAACCTGATATAGTTATGATTACAGGCGATAATGTTGTGAATTGCGACAATGCAGAAGATACAAAGAAAATGATTAACGCATTGATGAATATTTTTGATGAGAGAAATATTCCCGTTGCAGTAACCTTTGGCAATCACGATTCAGAACAGGGTGCAATGTCACGAGAAGAGCTTATGGCATATTACAACACATTTTCTTGCTCGGTTTCAGTTGATGATGGCGAAGCACTTTCAGGTTGTGGCACATACAATATTCCCGTGCTTTCATCTGATGGCGAAAAAGTGAAATTTAATCTTTGGGTTTTCGATTCAGGTGATTATGATGAACAGGGAAGATACAGTTGCGTTAAGCCCGACCAAATTGACTGGTACAAACAGACATCTGATAAACTCAAGGCAGAGAATAACGGTGAATTAGTGAATTCTCTCGTTTTCCAACATATAATCGTTGGTGAAATCTATGATGTACTCAAAAAGTCAAATTCGTGGAAGCCTTATGCTTTCAAGCATTTATACAACAAAGATGAATACTATATGTTTGACCCTGACCGTGTGAATTACGGTACAATAAGAGAATACCCTTGCCCAGGTTATGAAAATTATGGTCAGTTTGATGCTATGGTAGAAAAAGGCGATGTTCTCGGCATTTTTACAGGTCACGACCACACTAACGCCTTTGCAGTTGAGCATAAAGGGATTGATATTGTCAATTCCTTGAGCACTCGTTACATAGGACTTGCTCATTCCACACAATGTGGCTACCGTGTAATTGAGATTGACGAAAATGATACTTCAACTTATGAAACAAGAGTAGCCCGTATTTATGATATGTTCAATTCTGAAGTTGTAAAAGAAGAAAAGCAAAACGGGGATAAATTCACATACACAATGGCTCGTGAGTTTGCATTTAAAGGCAAAATTCAAAAAACTGCAAGTGAAATTTATCGTAAAATTGCAGAAACATTTACAGATAGACAAGTAACGTATCCCGATTAAAACAGAGGTTATACTATGAAAAAAGGATTGATTTTTGTGCTTATAATTTCATTGTCACTTTTCGGACTTACTGCTTGTGGGGGAGAGAGCAAAACTCCAACTCCACAGTATGAGCAGATTTCAGCCGAAAAAGCAAAAGAATTGATGGACAGCGAAAAAGATTATATTATTCTCGATGCTCGAACACAGGAAGAATTTGACGAAGGACATATTGACGGCGCAATTTTAATTCCCGAATATGAAGTGTCAACCCGAGCAGAAAAAGAATTGCCCAATAAAGACCAACTGATTTTAGTTTATTGCCGAAGTGGTCGCCGAAGCAAAATCGCAGCTCAAGCCCTTGTGGATTTAGGCTACACCAATGTCAAAGAATTTGGTGGCATAATCGACTGGCCTTACGAAATAGCGAAATAAACAAAATGCCTTGGATTATTCCAAGGCGTTTTTCTCTATTCTTTTGTGACTGCAGGCAAATTTCCAAGATTATCG
The DNA here is from genome assembly GCA_937898195.1 of uncultured Clostridia bacterium. Classification (GTDB taxonomy): domain Bacteria; phylum Bacillota; class Clostridia; order Oscillospirales; family Acutalibacteraceae; genus Fimenecus. The sequence goes on from CALEJD010000012.1 coordinate 6,358, forward strand.
TTTTCTTTACCATTGGGGATTGATTTAAGGTATTCGTCATCTCCACGGTGGGCAATTCCAACACCTGAAATCTCACCTTGTTTTGCCATTTGAACTGCTTGTGGCTTTTCAACTATTGTGTTGTCAGAAAGTTGATATCCTGTTACTCGTCCGTTTTCTTTAACAAGCCCAGTGATGCGTTTTGCATTATCTTTTGCTTCTGGAATCTGGTCAAGTGTGTTTTTAACAAGTTCATTGCCGTTTATGTTATTTGTATTATCGTTCATATTAACACTCCTTTTCAGTATTTTGTGAATTAGCAAAATCAATATTCAATAAAAATATTGATTGGTAAAATAAGGAATGATATAATTAAACTAAACAAAGGTAAAAGGTGGGGGTTTGATGCCGAAAAAACCAAATGTTATTTTTATTGTTACTGATGACCAGCGCTTTGACACAATTCACGCGTTGGGTAACAATGAAATCATCACACCAAATCTTGATAAACTTGTAGCTCGTGGCACATCATTTGTCCGTGCACATATCGCAGGTGGCACTTGTGGTGCGGTTTGTATGCCAAGCCGTGCAATGATAATGTCAGGACGAAATCCATTTCACCTTGAAGAATTGGGTGGCAATATTCCCGAATCTCACAAAACCCTTGCAGAAACCTTTAAGAATAACGGTTATGAAACTATTGGTATGGGCAAATGGCATAACGGTTGCCCTGCTTATGCACGAAGCTTCACTCAAGGCGCTAAAATCTTTTTTGGCGGTATGTGGGACCATTGGAATGTGCCCACTTGTCGTTATGACCCAACAGGTGAATATGATAATGTTATAAACTTTGTAGTAGATTTTTATAACGATAATCATCCACAACAGCAACATTGCGACGAGTTTGTACCGGGTGTTCATTCAAGTACACTGCTTACGGATACTGCCATTGAAATGCTCAATAAAAATGTGGGTGGAGAGAAACCATTCTTTATGTATCTCGCGTTTTTAGCGCCCCACGACCCTCGCACAATGCCTGACGAATTCCGTCAAATGTATAGCGAAGATAAAATCACTTTGCCCGTGAATTTTCAAGAGATTATTGATACAAATTATCCTTTGATGGTGCATCGTGACGAGCATCTTGCAGCTTACCCGAGAGATGAAAAAGAAATAAAATGCCATATCGCAGAATATTTTGCAATGATAACTCATCTTGATTACGAAATCGGCAGATTACTTGACGCCTTGCACGAATTAGGCGAAGAAGATAACACAATAATTGTATTCACAGGGGATAACGGTCTTGCTGTCGGTCAACACGGTTGGCTTGGCAAAGAAGATATTTATGAGCACGGCGTGAGAATTCCACTCATTATGGCAGGGCCTGGAATTGCAAAAAATACCCGAAACGATGCCTATGTATATCTTTATGATGTGTTCCCAACCCTTTGCGAAAAAGTGGGAATAGAAATTCCAAAGTCAGTTGACGGAAAAAGTTTTGCACATCTTCTTGACGGTAAACACGGGGATACTTTCCGTGACGAATTATATCTTATTTTTGATAAGTTTGTCCGTGGTGTAAAAGACCAAAATTATAAACTCATTGAATACCGCAACGGCGATAGTGAAGAAGATAAATGGACATTCCTTTATGATATAAAAAATGACCCTTGGGAAACTCAAAATCTTGCAAATCTTGATGAATATAAAGAGAAGGTCAATGAAATGCGAGAAAAATTAATAAAGCATCGTGACGAATGGGAAGAACAGTTACACCCTTGGGGCGTTGACTTCTGGCCAAGATTTTAAAAGGAGAAATATTATGTATAATATAGAATTTGGAAAAAGCGGATTACAAGTGCCAACCATCGCAGTTGGTTGTATGCGCATTAGTGATATGAACGAAAGTGAAACATCTGCTTTTGTTGATACTGCGCTTAAAAATGGCGCAAACTTCTTTGACCACGCTGATATTTATGGCGGTGGCAAAAGTGAAGAGGTTTTTGGCAAAGCAATTAAATCTTTGAATAGAGAAGATTTAATAATTCAAACAAAATGTGGCATTCGCAAAGGTCAGTTCGACTTTTCTTATGACCATATTGTAAATTCTGTTAACGGCAGTCTTAAAAGACTCGGCACAGAATATATTGACGTCTTGCTTCTTCACAGACCCGATGCATTAATGGAGCCTGAAGAAGTTGCAAAAGCATTTGATTACCTTAAAAATTCAGGCAAAGTTCGTTATTTTGGTGTGTCAAATCAAAATCCTTATCAAATGGAACTTTTGCAGAATGCTATGGATATGCCAATCTGTGCAAATCAGTTACAGTTTTCTATTATGCATGCACCAATGATTCAGTCTGGAATCAATGTGAATATGTATAACGAGTCAGGTGTTAATCGTGACGGTAGTGTACTCGATTATTGCCGACTTAATAAAATCACAATTCAACCTTGGTCACCAATGCAATATGGCTTTTTTGAAGGCTGTTTTGTTGATAATCCCAAATTCCCTGAACTTAATAAAGTACTTGAAGACATTGGCAATAAATATGGCGTATCAAAAACAACAATGGCTTTTGCGTGGATTCTTCGTCACCCTGCAAAAATGCAACCAGTAACAGGCACAACAAATCTTAATCGTCTTGCAGATTGCTTAAAGGCAAGCGACATTCAAATCACTCGTGAAGAATGGTATGAAATTTATCGTGCGGCAGGCAATAAATTGCCATAAAGGAGAAAATTATGAATTACGAAAACGAAGTCAAAGAAAAATGGGGACAAACTGAACCTATAACGAATACTCTCAAAAAACACAGGGTTATTCAAAAGAAAAGTTCAATTTTTTAACCGATGGAATGGATAGCCTAATGCAAGAATTTGCAGGGTGTATGAATAATGGGTTTAGTGTTGACTCAACTGATGCTCAAAACCTTGTGAAGAAATTACAAAGTTATATAACCGAGAATTTCTATACTTGTACAAATGAAATTCTTTATGGACTCGGTCAAATGTATGTAGCCGACGAAAGATTTAAGAATAATATTGATAAACATTCACGTGGTACAGCAGAATTTATAAGCAAAGCAACCGAAATTTATTGTAAATAAGTTGGTGAAAATATGATTTTATATTTCAGCGGTACTGGTAATAGTCACTATGTAGCAGAGCAAATTGCAAAAATTACTTCTGATGAAATTATTAGTATCAACGATAAACTTCAAAACAATGATATAAGTGATATTTTGGCGGACGACAGACTCATTTTTGTTGTTCCAACTTATGCGTGGAGAATACCAAGAGTTGTCCGTGATTGGATTACTAAAACAAACTTTAAAGGTGCAAAAAACACTTGGTTTGTAATGACCTGTGGCAGTGAAATTGGTAACGTAGAAAAATATAATAAAAAGCTTTGCAATAAAAAAGGCTTTACTTATATGGGTTCAACTGGAGTAGTAATGCCTGAAAACTATATCGCTATGTTCGATTCACCAAAAGACGACGAAATAGAAAAAATCTTATCACAAGCAGATAAAGAAATCAAAAATATCACAGATATTCTTGCTCAAAATAAGCCGTTCCCAACACCACGTAATAATCTGCAAGATAAATTTATGAGTGGCCCTGTGAATATGCTCTTTTACCCAATGTTTGTGAAAGCGAAAGGTTTTTATGCTGATAACAAATGCACAAACTGTGGTAAATGTGTAAAGGTTTGTCCACTTAATAATATTGAAATCAAAAACGGCAAACCTGTTTGGAATAACAACTGCACACATTGTATGGCATGTATTTCATATTGTCCTACAAACGCCATTGAATATGGCAAAAAAACAGTTGGCAAACAGAGATACAGATGTGACAGATAAAGGGTGATTTTATGACAATGAAACTATTTATAAGTGCAATCCTTAAATTTTCATTAGGTGTTATATTAGTTGGGCTTTTAATCTTTTTGCCTGCCGGCACATTTGAATGTTTCAACGGTTGGCTCTTTATGGGAATTCTCTTTATCCCAATGTTTTTAGCAGGACTTGTAATGATGGCGAAAAATCCGAAATTATTGGAATCCCGTCTTGATGCAAAAGAAAAAGAAGCAGAGCAAAGCCTTGTTGTTAAACTCAGCGGACTTATGTTTCTTGCAGGGTTCATTGTTGCTGGTCTTGGTGTTCGTTTTGGTTGGTACACCTTGCCAAAACCTGTTGTTATTGCATCTGCAATCATATTTTTAATTGCATACATTCTCTACGCCGAAGTGTTAAGAGAAAATACATATCTCAGTCGCACAATCGAAGTGCAAGAAGGACAAACAGTTATTGACACAGGACTTTATGGCATTGTCAGACACCCTATGTATAGTGTAACATTGTTGTTATTCTTATCAATGCCACTTGTATTAGGCTCAGTTTATTCATTCATTATTTTCTTGATATATCCATTCATAATCGCAAAACGAATCAAGCACGAAGAAGAGTTTTTAGAAAAAGAGTTAGATGGATATAAAGAATATAAACAAAAAGTGAAATATCGTTTAATCCCATTTATCTGGTAAAAAAGGTGATAAAATGAACAGAAAAATTGACGGAACATTTTTTGAGTTTCATCATCACAATACCTCTGAGAGTAAATATTGGAATCCAGCTATCGACCAATTTACAGGTGAAAACTGGCGTGAAAAAGTGCGTGAAATTTCAGTACTTGGAATGGAATATATAGTTGTTATGGCAACGGCACTTTATGAAAAATGTTATTTCCAATCATCAGTTTTTTCTTTTGCGGATATTCCTTGCAAAGACCCTATTGAAGAATTGCTTTGTGAAGCCGATAAATGCAATGTCAAAGTCTTTTTAGGCAACGGTTTTTACGGCGACTGGCGAAAAGCAAATCAAAATATCACCAGTAAAGAAATCATTGACCGTTCTTTTCGTGCGATGGAAGAAATCGCAACTCTTTATGCCCATCACAAAAGCTTTTATGGTTGGTATTTTCCAGATGAAACCTGCATAATTTTAAGATTTTCAAAAGATTTTATGAATTATGTGAATTTGTGCTCTGCTCGTTGTCATTTGCTTACCCCTGAAAAGAAAACATTAATTGCACCTTATGGCACAAACCTTGTGAGAGCAAATAATAAGTTTATTCGACAACTGACTGAATTAGATGTGGATTTCATTGCATATCAGGATGAAGTTGGTGTTCGAAAAACAAAAGTTGATAAAACCAAACGCCTTTTTGAAAAATTGCGTATTGCTCACGACAAAGCGGGGCGCTCGGAACTCTGGGCAGATATTGAACTGTTTGATTTTGAGGGATTGGTCTATAAAAGTGCGCTAATCCCAGCACCATTTGAACGAATTCAGAAGCAAATCGAAAACGTTGCACCCTATGTAGATAAAATTTTAGGCTATCAGTATTTGGGACTTATGAATCCTGCTGATTCAAAAGCCTTTGCAGGTCACGAAAATTCCACAATTTTATATGAGAAATACAAAAAGACGCTTTAAAGCGTCTTTTCTCGTTTTTTGGCAATAATAAAATATAAGTAAATCTTGTCAAATTATTAACTTTTCTTGTGCAGAGCTTTAAATTATGATAAAATATGCATTATTCAAATAACGGAGGAATAAAAATGGCAAAATTAGATAGTCTTAAACCGTTAAATGTGTTTAAATACTTCGAAGAAATATGCAACATTCCACACGGCTCAGAGAATATGAATGCTATTTCTGAATATTGCGTAAAGTTTGCTGAAAATCATTCACTTAAATATATCCGTGACGACGCAAACAATGTAATTATTTTTAAATCTGCAACTGCTGGCTATGAAAACGCAGAGCCTGTTATCTTGCAAGGCCATCTTGATATGGTTTGTCAGAAAACAGAAGAATCAAATATTGATTTTATGAAAGACGGACTCGATTTGTTTATAGATGGTGATTTTGTTAAGGCTCGCAACACAACATTGGGTGCAGATAACGGAATCGCAGTTGCAATGATTCTTGCTATTCTTGAAAGTGATGAAATTTCTCATCCTGAAATTCAGGCGGTTTTCACAACTGACGAAGAAATCGGTATGATTGGTGCAGGTAAGCTTGATATGAGTGTGCTCACTGCTAAAAAAATGATTAACCTTGATGCCGAAGAAGACGATGCTATAACAGTTTCTTGTGCAGGTGGCAGTGATTTTAAGGCAGTTATTCCAGTTAACCGTGTGAAACAAACAGGCACAAAAATCACAGTAACACTCAAAGGTCTTAAAGGTGGACATTCAGGTGTTGAAATCGATAAGGGCAGAGTTAATGCAGATATTCTCGCAGGTCGTTTCTTGAATCATATGTCAAATATCTCTGATTTTGATATTATCGCTATCAATGGTGGCAATAAGGGTAATGCAATTCCAAATCTTTGCAGAGTTGAACTCTGTGTAAAAAATCCCGATACATTCATAAAGAATGCCGAGATGTATTTGGAAATTGTCAAAAAAGAAATTGGCGAGCGTGAAAATAATTTCGCACCAATGATTGAAATTGGCGAAAAAGCGGAATATGAAGTTTTGCATTCAGACTTGCGTGAAAAACTCATATTCACATTGGTTTGTGTGCCAAACGGAATTGTTGAAATGAGTGCTGAAATCAAAAACCTTGTTGAAACATCACTCAACTTGGGTGTACTTTGCACAGAAACTGACAAAATCACTTTGCTTTTCACACTTCGAAGCAATAAGAAATCTGCTTTGCGCTTCCTTGAAGAAAAACTTAAAACATTCTTCAAAGCAATTCCTTGCAAGATTTATACATCGGGTCATTATCCACCATGGGAATTCAAAGAAGATTCAATTCTTCAAGAAGTTTATAAAGAAGTATATAAAGATATCTGTGGTTTTGAGCCAAAAGTCGAAGCGATTCACGCAGGGCTTGAATGTGGAATTTTTACATCTGCTATAAAAGGACTTGATTGTATTGCAATCGGACCTATGTTATATGATGTGCACACAGTTAATGAAAAACTCAGCATTTCATCAGTTGAGAAGATTTTTAATGTATTAATTTCACTTCTCAAAAAATGCAAATAATTTATTGATTTTATTTTGAAGGTATGATAGAATAAACGCTCAAAAAGTGTTGATTATTCAACCGTGAAAGATTGGAGTATATATGGATAACAAAAACGAATTCAAACCTTATATTCCTGCAAACAAAGTTACACCTGAAATAACAGTAGCATCTGTTGTAATGGGTATTCTTTTAGCAGTTGTATTTGGTGCAGCAAATGCTTACTTAGGACTTAGGGTAGGTATGACGGTTTCAGCTTCAATTCCTGCAGCTGTTATCGCAATGGGAGTTATTCGCATTGTAATGCGCAAAAACTCAATTCTTGAAAGTAATATTGTTCAAACAGTTGGCTCTGCAGGTGAATCACTTGCAGCGGGTGCTATTTTCACTCTTCCTGCGCTCTTCCTTTGGGCAGCAGAAGGCAAAATGGACAAGCCAAGTATGATTGAAATCACTCTTATTGCACTTCTTGGTGGCTTGTTGGGTGTTTTCTTTATGGTGCCACTTCGCAATGCCTTGATTGTTAAAGAACATGGCACATTGCCTTATCCAGAAGGCACAGCTTGTGCAGAAGTTCTTTTAGCAGGTGAAAAAGGTGGCGCAAATGCAGGCACAGTTTTCGCAGGTATGGGATTCGCGGCGCTCTTTAAATTTATTATTGACGGACTTAAAGTTGTGTCAGGCGAAATTTCACTTAAATTTAAAGGCTATGCAGGTGAAATCGGAACACAGATTTATCCCGCTGTTATGAGCGTTGGTTTTATCTGCGGACCAAGAATTTCTTCTTATATGTTTGCGGGCGGTCTTCTTAGCTGGATGGTTATTATTCCATTAATTGTACTTTTCGGCTCTGAAATCGTGCTTTATCCTGGCACTATTTCAATCGGAGAAATGTTTGCCGAGAGTGGTGCAAGCGAAATTTGGAGCACATATATCAGATATATCGGTGCAGGTGCTTTGGCAGCGGGCGGTATTATCAGCCTTATCAAATCATTACCACTTATTGTTAAAACCTTTGCAGGCGCAATGAAGAGTATTTCAGGTGCAGGCGCTACATCAAATGAACGCACAGCACAAGATATCAATCTTAAAGTTGTTATTATTGCAATCCTTGTTCTCACACTTCTTGTATGGATTATTCCTGCAATCCCTGTTTCACTTTTAGGTGCATTTATTGTTGTTATTTTCGGTTTCTTCTTTGCAACAGTTTCTTCAAGAATGGTTGGACTTGTTGGTAGCAGTAACAACCCTGTTTCTGGTATGGCAATCGCAACACTTCTTATTGCAACACTCATTCTTAAAGTAACAGGTGCCGAAGGCGCTGCAGGTATGGCAAGCGCTATTGCAATTGGCTCAATTATATGTATCGTTTCTGCTATTGCAGGTGATACATCACAAGACCTTAAAACAGGTTATATTCTTGGTGCAACACCAAAGAAACAACAGATTGGTGAAGTTTTAGGCGTTGTTTCAGCAGCTCTTGCAATTGGTGGAACACTCTACATTCTTGACAGCGCTTGGGGCTTTGGTTCAGATGAACTCGGTGCACCACAGGCTACACTTATGAAACTTATTATCGAAGGTGTTATGGGAGGCAATCTTCCTTGGGGACTCGTTCTTATCGGTGTTTGTATTGCTCTCGTTGTTGAACTTATCGGTATTCCAGTTCTTCCATTTGCTATCGGTGTTTATCTTCCTGTTCAGCTTAACGCTTGCATTATGATTGGTGGCGTTATCCGTCTTGTTATGGAAAAACTTAAAAAGAGCGAAGACGACAAGAAAGAAATCATTAACGATGGTGTTCTCTTCTGTTCAGGTATGATTGCCGGTGAAGGTCTTGTTGGTATTTTACTCGCACTTCTTGCAGTATTTGGTGTAGATAAATTTGTTGACCTTGGTTCAAGATTTAATATTCCAACACCTGTGCTTACAATCGGTGGCATTGTTCTTTTTGCAATTACAATTCTTACTGTTCTTAAATTCTCAATATGGAAAAAGAGAGATAAGAAATCATGAGCCGTAAATTAGTTACTGAAAATTATCTTGATAAAATCCCTGTGCACAAAGACGGACTTAACTGGACAGTTGATGAAAATGGTGAAATAACTCTTGAAGTTGAGAATAGGGGACTTGCAAATAAATTGGCACAAACTATTCTCAAAAAGCCAAAAGTGAGCTTTCTTCACCTTGATGAAATGGGCAACTTTATTTGGCCACTTATTGACGGTGAACAAAATGTTTATAAATTAGGCAAACTTGTAAAAGAGAAATTCGGTGACAAAGCTGAGCCACTTTATGAACGCCTTGCACAATACTTTCAAATTCTTGAAAGCTATGGATTTATAATCTGGAAAGAATAAAATGTGAACTGACTATAGTTTTATAGTCAGTTCTTTTTTGTTTTATTATTGCTATTCTTTAACTTACATGTTAAAATTTATATATGAAATATTTATAATTTCAGGGAGAATTAAAATGGCAAAAACAAATTGTGAAACTTGTGTAAATTATTATTACGACGATGAGCTAGAAGAATATTGCTGTGACATTAATCTTGACGAAGACGAAATGGTGCGCTTTTTGACTTCATCAAACTATCAATGTCCTTATTACAGACTCTATGATGAGTACGGAATTGTCAAAAAACAGAATTAGTTTTTGGTTATACTGATAATTGAAATTTTTATCAATTATCGGTATAATATTTTTATATGTGAAATAGGGGGCTTTTTTATGGAAGGATTAGTAATTGGCGTAATCGCGTTAGGCGTTATTGTTACTATATTTTTCTTGGCATTAAGAGTCACAAAAGGTGGCTTGGGTGCAATGTTTGTTAAAGCGGGTGCATCTGCTTGCTTTATCGGTACGGCATTCATTACCTTTGCCTATAACATTGAAAAAAATGGCTATGACCAACACAATTTTGAATATGGCATTTTAATGTTGTTAGGTTTCATATTCAGCTTGTTGGGTGACATCTGGCTTGACCTTAAATATGTACATAAAGAATGCACAAGACCTTATACTTATGCAGGATTCATCTGCTTTATGATTGGTCACACATTCTTCATTCCTGCAATTTTATTGAACTTTGCAGAATATGAATGGTGGATGGTTCCACATCTTATTGGCTCTTGCGTTGTTTTTGCTGTGGGCACAGGGCTTATGGAAAAAATCAACAAGAATCTTGATTATGGTGAATTTAGATTAATTACATTGGTTTATGCACTCTTTGTGGCAGCGACAATGTTCTGCTCAATCAACGGCTTCTTCCTTTTCGGACATTCAAAGAAATTCTTGATTTTGATGATTGGTTCAGTTGCATTCGTGCTTTCAGACCTTGTTCTTTCATCAATCTATTTCGAAAAAGGCAAGAATACAAAAGTGAATGTTATTATAAACCATACACTTTATTATTTAGCACAGTTCTTGTTCGCAAGTACACTTTTATTTAACTAAGGAGAACTAAAATGGAAAACAAAAAATATGTTCCTAAAAAAGAATTAACTGCTTTTTGTGTTGCAGGTTTAGGTCAAGGTATGATATATGCTTTAATGTCAAGTTATATCAGTGACTATTATCTCAACGTTTTGCAGTTGACACCAATGTTTGTATTGTTACTTATGCTTTTGGCACGTGTTTGGGATGCTATCAATGACCCACTTATGGGTATGATTGTTGACAGAAGCAATCTTAAAAGTGGTAAAATGATTCCGTTTATTCGTTTTGCACTTGTTCCGATTGCTGCTGTTACATTGCTTATGTATTTAAGCCCTGACCTTCCAAAGACAGAACTTATGATTTATTCAGCAATCGTTTATGTTGCTTGGGGTATGATTTACACAGTTGGTGACGTTTCATTCTGGGGTCTTCCAAATGTTATCACACCTGATTCAGAAGAGCGTAGTTCAGTAATTTCTGTAAGTAAAATTTATAACTCAATCGGTTCAGCAGTACCTGAAGTTCTTTTCCTTGTAGTTGGTCTTGTAATTGCTGCTTGGGTTAAAAATCAAGAAGTTGCTCCAGACCCACTTATGGTTCAAAAGAGAAAATATCTCATTATGGCAATCGTAACAGTAGGACTTGGCACAATTCTTTATTCACGTGTTTGCACAGGTGTTAAAGAAAGAGTTAAAATGCCTGTTCGCAAGCGTCAACCAGATGAACCATCACAGCTTGCTCGTGTATTCAAATGCAAACCACTTGTTCTCGTTCTCTTAATGGGTGTCCTTTCAAGTGGACGTTATATGGTTTCAGCAGCAGCTATCCATGTTGCTCGTTATTCTTTCTATATCGGTCCTGACCTTGCAACTCTTGCAACAGAAGCAGAAAGAATTGCTGCTATTGAGTCAAGTATCTCAACAGTTAAAACTGTTTTCCAGATTAGCTCAATCGTTGGTCTTTTCGGCGCAACACTCTTTATGCCAAAACTTATGAAAAAGTTTGACTATAAGAAACTTGTCATCACAACTTGCCTTGCAGGTTTTGTAGCAAGTATTATTACAACTATTGTTGGTTGGTTTACAATGAATCTTTATGCTTGTATTCCATTTATCATTATTTCTTGTATTCCACTTGGTGTTATTAACACAGTTTCACTTGCAATGATTGGTGACTGTCTTGACTTTATGGAACTTAAAACGGGCTTCCGTGACAATGCTCTCGGTGCTGCTTGCCAAGGTTTCATTAACAAAATCGGTAATGCATTCGCGACATCAGGTATCGTTATTATGTATATGGTAATCGGTCTTGACCCTGCTCAGATGCTTTCATCAACTTCAGTTGTGTCAGCACTTGATATGCCACCTGAAATGAGATTTGCAATGTTCTCACTCGTTTCAATCGTACCTGGTATCAGCATGCTTCTCTGCTCAATCCCAATGTTCTTCTATAAGATTGCGGGCAAAGAGAAAAAAGATATGATTGCACAACTTCAAGCAAAGCGTGAGTCAGAAGGCTTCGTTGTAACAGAATAAAACACAATAACCGCTGACATAATCTTCAGCGGTTATTTTTATAGGTGATATTATGAGCTTTAAATTTTTAGTTTTAACAGACCCACATTTTTTTGATACAAATTTAGGTTGCTCTGGTCCTGATTATGAAGACTTTATGCACTATGAGCAGAAATGCTTTGCTGAAACAGAAAGTATCAATAATGCTGTGTTTAAATATTTAGGTGAAACCGACATTGCAGACACAGTTATAATCGTTGGTGACTTAACTCAGAACGGTGAGAGAAAAAGCCACGAAAAGTTTATAAAACTTCTTTATGGTATTAAGGCCAAGGGTAAAAAAGTTTATCTTATTACTGCTGACCACGACTGGAAAAATGACCCGTTCGCATTCGGTGAGAATGGTAGATATATGCCCGAGCCAACACCAAAAGAAGACCTTATTAAACTTTATAATGACTTTGGATTCAGCGATGCAATCGCAGTTGATAGTGAGCATCTCTCTTATGTGGCACAGTTAAGTGCTGGGGTAAGACTTCTCGCAATCAATGCAGATATAAAAACAAAAGGACAGTTCAGTTTAACTGAAAAACAGGTTGAATGGATTAAAGAGCAAACTAAAAAGGCGAGAGAAGAAAAACAGACAATGTTCGCAATCTGCCATTATCCTGTTCTCCCAATTCAACCACTTTTCTCAATAATCAAATCAGCACTTATGTATGATTATAAATCAGTTGCAACACTTCTTGCTGATGAAGGTGTGCACCTTGTTTTCACAGGACATATGCACAACCAAAGTATTAACGAGTTTACTACTGAAAAGGGTAATAAATTCTTTGATGTAACAACAGGCTCAATTATTGCAGACCCGTCATATATAAGACTTGTAACTCTCAACGAAAACAAAGCACAAATTGAGAGTATCGCAACACCTGATTTCCAGTATGACACAAAAGGTATGACTTGCAAAGAATATCTAACAAGTGTATTCGATGCTATGATTAGAAACATTCTTCTTGACTTGCGTGACGACACCACAAGAGCAATGAGAAAGTTTCATATCAAAGAGAGCAAAGGTCTTATATTTGCTCTCCGCATAGCAGGAAAAATCCTTTGTTCCGTAAAACTTGGCACACTTGCAAGATTGCTATTTATCAAGTGTGACAAGAGCATAAGAAAAGTGAAGCTCATAGATTATGCAACAGTACTTGTGCGAAATATCTTCCGTGGTAATCAAACCTATAATAAGGGAACTCCTGAAGGGGATGTATTCATCGCATTCGTTAACAGAATTAAACCAATTCTCAAAAAAATCAGCGTTAAATACCCTTATGGTGAAAAGGTTGACCTTGCCGAATTGCTCATAAACACAGCAGGTAATTACGGCTACGACGATTATAGCACCGAGATTAAATGGTAACAAAATTTACTATTATGATATATAATTTTAATTATAATGATAGGGGGTTAGGGTATGCAAAAATATAGACCTTTAATATTAAGGACTATTGCTGTCCTTGCGCTGGCAATAATAGTGGCTACAGTAGTAATTGATTACTTTGAAACAGGTTCATTTGATAATATGATGAAATCTTTGCCCAAAATGATTACAGCTGTATTATCAATAACAATTATGCTTGTTAGTACTTTTTATATGAAAATGCCACATAAAGAAGAAGGCCCGATGAAAGAAGAATATGAGCGCATGACAAAGGGCGTGTTCAAGCCTGAAGATAAAAAGGCAAAGGAACTTTTTTATCGTGGATTTCGTGCAGGATATGTAGGAGATTTTGATTCAGCAGATTATCATTATCGCAGTGCTTTGAAAAAATCAAAGTCCGTGCAAGCGGAGGCTTTTATTACTGCATATATTGGACGAAATGCAGTTAATCGAAAAGATTATGATACAGCCCTTGAACTCTTTAAAAAGGCTACTTCGCTTGATAGGGGCTGTGTTACAGGTTGGTGTCAACTTATGGATTTATATATGCAAAGACGCGAGTTTGAATTGGCACAAACCACTGCTGAAAATGCTATTCTTTTTTGCCCCAACAATCCGTTATTACTTTCAAGAACCGGTAATTGTTATATACTAAACCGAGATTATGAAAGAGCATTGCGTGACTTTAGAGAAGCTCAAAGACTTATGCCCAATTCTGCAATCTGTGTGGCAAACACAGCTGTTGCTTATGCAGGACTTGGACGCAGAGATGATGCTATGCGTGAACTTGCATCTGCTAAAGTTATGAAATACAATAATTATGAAAATCTTGAAAAGCAAGTACAGACATTATTACAAAATTTTGAAAGCCGAAAAATTCATTATACAGGAAAATTTGTGTTAGAAATTGCGGGGACGGAGCCAGTTGAGGATTGCACACCTGAACAACTATATATGTCACTTCAAAAAGTATGGAATTATGAGGTGGAATTTGTTATATTAACTCCGCCAACTCCAATAGATAAAATTCTTTTTATGCAAATTGCATTGCAAGATGCCAATAATGTGATTGTGCAGATTAGCATAGGCGAAAACGGATTTGGTAAACTTCACGAGAAAATTTGCAATAAAAAAGAAGCAGAAGAAATGTTTATAAATTTTATTACAGAAAGAAAGACACCATCTCTTTTTGGATTTACATTACTCACATAAAATAAAACCGGACAGATTTAAAATCTGTCCGGTTTCTTTATGCCTACTTATTTAATTGGCTTGATTCTAAATGTATAAGTATAAACCTTATTAGGCTTCATCTGATACTTTTCACGAACCTGTGCATCGCCCGGCATATCGCCACCAACACCGATTTGATTCAAGTCAACATTAAATGTTGTAATATCATAATGTGGTAATTCGTGGATATGTTTTGCAAGTTGAAGTTGGTCTTGTGTGTAATGCCATGCGCTGAAGCAGATTGGTGTTTCGCCCATAGCCTCAAAACGAAGACCTTTACCATCTTTGTTTGTGATTTCAACCCATCTTACATCAGTTCTGTTACCATTTTCTTGTGGTCTCATATAGTGATGCTCAAGGTCAGCAACTGATTTTTCATGAAGAGTAATCTTACCACCAGTTTTACGGTCAAAATATGTCTCTTGTGGACCACGACCATACCATTTAACTTGGTCGAATTCACGAAGAAGTCCCATCTTTGTACCGAAACGAAGAAGATTGAACATCTTAGGTGTGCCTGTATGAGTAATCTCAAGACTACCATCAGGATTTACAACAATTGCAGATGTAACACCTGAGAAGAACTGAACACTCCAGTCAATATTGATTACCAACTGACCAAGTGCATTCTTGCTTGCAGATTTGACTGTACCTTTTGCACTGTTTGTTGCTCTCTGCCAATTGAAATATGGGTGGAACGGAATAATGAACGGAACAAAGTTTGTGTTTGAAAGGTCGTTGTCGGTAACTGCTCTGAAATAGTTAGGAGTAACTGCAGATTTTAAGTATTCTTTATCGTCAAATTTAAGTGAAACGATTTTACCGCTATCAATTTTGATTGAGAAACCTTCACCCTGAGCAGTAACAACCTGACCGTCTTTAACGTGAGTGAGTTGACCGTTATATGTCTTTTCTTTTGGTTTTGCTTCTTTAACAACAAACTGGTCAAAGCCTTGTTCATAACCTGCTTCGCACCAAGGATGTGCAGTCTTGTTAAGGAATGAAATAATAAGTACACATTCTTTTTCAGGAAGAGTTGTCAAATCATAAGGAATTGTAAAGTCAATTTCTGAAAGGGGAGCACAATTAATGTCAACAACACCGCTCTGTACTTCAACGCCTTCAGCCTGTAAACTCCACTTGAATTCGAAATCAGCAAGGTCAGTAAAGAGCTTCTTGTTGATAAGAGTGAATTCACCCTTAGCCAAATCTTTTTCTTTAACCTTGATTTCACAGTAAACTTTCTTAACCTCAAAATATGATGGGTGAGGCTTACGGTCTGCTGTGATAATACCGTTAGCATTGAAATATGTGTTTGAGCCTGTCATCGCAGTTGTGTTTGGAAGATGTGTATATCTGCCTGGCTCATAAGGCTCAAAGTCAGTACCGTAAAGCCATTGGTCGCCGTCTGGAGTCTTTTTGCGGATTGCTTGGTCAACAAAGTCCCAGATATATCCACCGCACATATGGTCGTGAGCCTCAAAGTCATCCATATATTCTTGGAAGTTACCAAGGCTGTTTTCCATAGCGTGAGCATATTCACAAAGAAGAATAGGTCTGCAATAATCTTCTTTCTTAATTGGCTTTGAGTCAGCAGCAAGTGCGTTTGCAATATTGTCATAAAGAGTGATTTCAATAGGCTCTTTGTTGCAAAGCTTTTTCATAACGCTCTCAACAGGGTACATTCTTGAAATAACATCACTCTTTGTAAAGTTAAAGTCGCCTTCATAATGGAATTGACGAGTTGTGTCAAGATTGAGAGCAGCCTTTTTCATTTCCATAAAGTTACTGCCGTCGCCAGCCTCGTTGCCTAAAGACCACATAAATACGCAAGCGTGGTTTCTATCACGAAGCACCATTCTTTCCATTCTGTCAACAACTGCAGCAGTCCAAACAGGGTTGTCGCCAGGAACACCTTTTCTACGAACACCGTGAGTCTCTAAATCACATTCGTCCATAACATAGAAACCGTATTCATCGCAAAGCTCATAGAAATATGGGTCGTCAGGATAGTGAGATGTACGAATAGAGTTAATATTCGCATTCTTCATAAAGTTAAGGTCTTGGTGATATCTTTCAGTAGGAACTGCCCAACCGTTGTCAGGGTCAAAGTCGTGTCTGTTAACACCACGAATTAAAAGTGCCTTACCATTAAAGAGAATTTGTTCACCAACAATTTCAACCTTCTTAAAGCCAAAACGGATACATTTATATGTTGTTTTGCCGTCAGCAGTAATCTCAATAAGTAATTTGTAAAGATATGGGTCTTCTGCAGACCATTTCTTTGGATTTTCAATTAACTTATTAAAGATAATCTTGCCACCGTCAGTTTCAACTTCACCTAATTGGATTTTGTTATCACCATCAACAACAAAAGCCTTAACAGTAGCAGTGCCCTTGTTGTCATAATTATTTACTTGAATTTCAAGTGAAGTGTAGCTATCCTTATACTCTGCATCTAAATCAGTTGTAATAAAGAAATCACGAACACATTTTTTAGGCTCTGCAAATACATAAACCTCTCTGTAAAGACCACAAAGAAGCCACATATCTTGGTTTTCAAGATATGCACCGTCAGAAAAACGATAAACCTTAACTGCAACTCTGTTTGAGCCTTTACGAGCATATTTTGTAATGTCAAACTCGTGTGGTGTCATTGAGCCTTGAGAATAGCCAACATATTCACCGTTAACATAAACCTCAATAGCAGATTTTGCTGCACCAAGGTGTAAGAAAATTTCTTGACCGTCAAAGCTTTCAGGCATCTGGAAATCTCTTACATAAATACCAATTTCTTGCATTGAATGGTCAATTGAAGGAATTTTACCCTTGCTTCTGCTTAAAGCACGACAGAATGTGCTTGCATAATAATAAGGGTAACTGCCAAACTCTTGACCAATTTGCCAAACTGATGGCACAGTGATATCTCTCCAAAAAGAAATATCAAAATCATCCTTGCAAAAGTCAACAGGACAATCTTCCAATCCTCTTTGCCAATGGAATTTCCAAGTGCCATTAAGAGTTAACTTTGACTCAGGCTCTTTACGAGCTAAAGCGTCAGACTCATTATCATAAGAAAAGGCAATAACGTGTCCGTCTTCCTTGTTCTTTTTGAAAATAGCAGGATTTTCCCAATCGTATTTATAATTTCTCATAAACACTCTCCTTTATCATCAATCCTCACTTTTAGAAGCGAGATATTCTACAAATTGTTTTGCTGTTCGTGGACTTCTGCCACCATTTCTCAATGCAAAAGCTTCAGCTGAAACGAACAACTCATTTTGCTCAACATTTATATTATACTGCATAGCAAGATTTTCTACAATAGATAAATACAAATCTTTGTTAGGTCTTGAGAAAGTTACTTTAAGACCAAAACGAGCAGAAAGGCTCATAACCTCTTGAATTGTATCCTGAAGATGCATATCTCCACCGTTTCTGTCGTTAAAATTCTCTTTAACAAGGTGCTGACGATTGCTTGTAGCATAAATTGCAAGATTTTCAGTTTTGCCTGCAACGCCACCTTCAAGAATTGCCTTGAGTGCACCAAAATCACTATCATTTGTTGAGAAGCTTAAATCATCAATAAAGATAATGAATTTAAGAGGATTATCTGCAAGTGCCTCAATAACATCAGAAAGAGAATAAAGTTGGTTTTTCTTAATTTCAATAAGACGAAGTCCCTTGTCGTAATATTCATTGACAATGGCTTTAATGGTACTGCTTTTACCACTGCCTGCATCACCATATAAAAGCACATTGTTACAAGGCTTGCCGTTTAAAAGTGCCAAGGTGTTATCAATTACCTTTTGTCTCTCTAACTCATAACCACTCATTTGTGAAAGACGTTGAGGGTCAGGATATTTAACAGGTACAATTTGTCCATCTTTAAAAATGAACATTCTGTGTGTAGCATAAATACCATAGCCTGTTGTCTTTATATTGTCTATTTTATTTTCATATAAGGATTTAATATCTATATCACTGTTTGTCCAATCTGCAAGTGGAATGTAAATTCCAAACTCGGCTTTTAACTCATCACTTTTAATTTGTGAAAGAGCAGTGAAAAATTCAAGCTCGTTTGCCAATGCCTTTTTCATCACAGGGGACATTTCACCCTTTGCTGAGGACTTAACAAAAGAATTTTTGTCATTAAGAATAAGATTAGATATGTATTCTGATAAATTATCTGTTGTTTCATAAAGGGAAGCAACAAAGTCAGAATAATTCTCTATAAATTTATTTTTTTCACTTTCATCAGTAGCAAGTGTTTTGAGCAAAAGAGAAACAGTGTTGTCGTTAATAACATTTTTAAGTACAACAACTG
>CALEJD010000013.1 GCA_937898195.1 uncultured Clostridia bacterium
TTGAAGAAACTATTGCGATTTTTGTTCCTAAAAGTTTATTGAGAATTGAAGATTTGCCCACATTAGCTTTACCGACAATCGCAATAAACGCTGTTTTTGGTGTATTCATTTATTTCTTTTTCCTTCCAAATCCGAAAAATATAAAAATTGTGAAAATTACTACTGAAACTGCAAAGAGCACAATACTCAATGGGTTGTCCAAAAAGTAAGTAAATAAAAGTTCAAATGCTTTTGGTTGATACATAATCGCAACACCACAAAGCACAGAAAAGATTGCAAAAATGAGCACTGCACCTGCTGCACAATCCTTTGCGATTTTGCCCAACTCGGTATGCTCTTCACCATATAAATCCACGGTTTTTTCGATTGCCGTGTTTATAAGTTCGCCACCGATTACAAGTCCGTTTGCAAGAAAGATTATTGCAAGCTCTGTTCTTGTGATTTCAAAGAAATCAAAGAAAAACAAGAAGAAATACATATAAATCATACAAACGGTATGTATTCTGAAATTTCTCTCTTTTTTAAGTGCAATGAAGATGCCGTTAAAGGCATATCCAAAACCTTTAAATAATGCTTTCATATTATTCCTCATCAAAATAATAGCTACCGTTTCGTTTGAGTCCTACACGAGTCAATACTGCTTCTTCTTTTTCTCTCATTTTTACTGCTTCAAGTCCACCATTTTCGTGGTCATAGCCCAAGAGATGAAGAAGTGAGTGAACCGTTAAAAATCCGATTTCTCTTTGAAGAGTATGTCCATATTTTTCAGCTTGTGCATAAGCGTGCTCGATTGAAATAATTATATCGCCGAGCACCTTTGCACCTGTGTCGAGATTTACATCATATTCGCCATTCTCACCCATTGGAAATGAGAGCACATCTGTGCTTTTGTCAATATTTCTGTGTTTTTTATTAAGCTGATGAATTGTGTCATCATCAACGAAAGTTACGCTGATTTCTGCTGAATCTGTGAACCCTTCATTTGCGAGAACTGCTTTACAGCAACGGCGCACAAGCATTCTCACACCTGTTGGAATTTTCATTACATTTTGTTGATTGTCAATTATTACTCTTAATTTCTCGTTCATTTCTTTTGCCTCATTTCCTGCTTCTCATAAGCTTTTATAATATCCTGAACAAGACGGTGTCTAACCACATCTTTTTCTGTAAACTGATTTATTGCAATGTCGTCAATACCTTTAAGTATTTTCATTGCTTCAACAAGACCTGACTTTTTACCATCTGGCAAGTCAATCTGTGTGATATCACCCGTTACAACGATTTTCGAATTAAAACCTAAACGGGTTAAGAACATTTTCATTTGTTCTCTCGTTGTATTCTGGGCTTCATCAAGGATTATAAAACTATCGTCAAGTGTTCGACCACGCATATAAGCAAGTGGTGCTACTTCGATACTGCCACGCTCTTGATAGCGTTGAAAACTCTCTGCGCCAAGCATATCGAAAAGTGCGTCATAAAGCGGACGAAGATATGGGTCAACTTTCTGTTGCAAGTCACCCGGCAAGAAACCTAGTTTTTCACCTGCTTCAACTGCAGGACGAGTGAGAATTATTCTGTTGACCTCTTTAGCCCTGAACGCGTTAACAGCCATTGCAACAGCAAGATAAGTTTTACCTGTACCCGCAGGGCCTGCTCCCAAAGTAATTGTATTATTCTTGATACATTCAAGGTATTTCTTTTGTCCCAGAGTTTTAGGTTTAATAGGTTTGCCCTTTGCTGTAATGCAGACGCAGTCCCCCGTCATTTCAGAAAGTCGGTCGTCATTGCCGTCGTTCACGAGAGAAAGCACATAACGAACATTCTGTTCTGACAAGGCTTCACCACGATTAATAAGCATTAAAAGTCCGTTAATAGCCCTTACTGCTTTTGAAACACTATCGGCTTCACCACTGACTTTAAGCTCTGAACCACGGCTGATAATCTTAACATTATATTGGGCCTCAATGAGTTTTACATTTTCGTCAAAACTGCCGAAAAGGCTCACAGCTTGTTCCATTCTGTCAACATTGATAATCTGTTCAAACAATCCTTAACCACCTGTTTTTCAATTCACTAAAAATTTTTAGCAATATTTAACATATTATAGCACAATTTTTATGCAATGTCATTAGTTTTTTCTACATAAATTTCCTGTAAAACACCAATTTCTTGCTCACACTCAGCAAAAAAAGAATATTCCTGACCATATTCTGTGGTTTTTGCAGTTACAGAAGATGTTTTTATGTCGCAATAATCCAACAATTCACGGACATACAAAGCATTATCATAAAGTGCTATTTTGTTTTGCATAGTTTCAGAAAGCTCGCATTTTTCACTCGAATATTCTGCGCCATACTCTGTTATTATTCCCAACGGCAAAAGCATTTCATCACTTTCTAAAAAAGAATTATGTAAAGAATAAAAAGTGTTAGGTACTTTTTTGCCAAACGGAATTTTGACACCAAAGAAAAACAAAGATTTTCGTTTGCTTTCAGTAGTGAGATTATAACAATTAAAGCTCTTTGTATCTGAAACATTTTTCTTTTTCACAAGAGCTTTTATATGGCCATCTGCGTGGATAAGCGACTCACTTCCGTCAGGGTGTTTTGCGATTCCGCTGATTAGCAAATCCCCTTTTGTTACTGCAGAGCCGACCTTTGCTTCGGCGTTACCATAGAGAATATCCAGACTCAAAATCAGCCCGTCTTCTTTGGCTATTACATTAGTTGGTTTTGAGTTGTCGTACATTTCGGGTGCATCAACCTTTTCGCGCACTTCAATAACCAAAACTGTACCCTTTTGATTAATTGTTGCCCACGAGAGTTTTTCGATATCTATCACAGCTTTTTCTGATGCATTTTGCATTTGCTCTTTGGTTATTCTTGCGCCGACCTTGATTCCGTAATCTTCAAAGGCGCTCAATATGAAATCAGTTTCAAGAGTATCGTTGCCTACAACTGAAATATTCCATACAAATTGTGAGAGAATTGTAAAAATCACCACACATATCGATGCACCAATAACAATACCCACGCGTTTTTTATGCTTTTTCAGAAAGAATATGAGTCCTTTTTTCTCAACCACACGGACCTTCATACCCGATTTTTTTGCACACTCACGAATGTTCAGATACCCTTGTATTGTTGTGCTTGCGCTTAATCTTCCACCAACATTTTTGATGTTCCAGAGTGGAATTTGATTTTTTGTGCAAAGGTTTATGAATCTGTCAGGGAATCCTTCAAATGCTCTGAAATTTATATAGCCAAAAAGCCATCTTATGAGTTCAATTATAAACATATTTTCACCTATGTAACAAAAGTTATTTCTGCGATTACGCCTTTGATAACTGCAACACCGTTATCAAAGGACTGAATGAGCAAATCTTCACCCGAAAAGCCCATTACAAGTGTGCCCGTGTTAAGCTTTATTAAATTTTCGCTATATTCGGCAATACCCTTGCACCCTTCAACAATTATTTCGCGGTTGCCAAGAGTTTCAAGTTTTGGCTCGTCGGACAATAATTCAGGCAACTGCAAATGCTTTTTCTCTTTTGGTTTCTTTCTCTGTGACAAAAAAATACACCTCGATTCATACAATTATATGAAATCGGGTGAAAATAATTCATTATAACTCTCATTTTAAAATATATTTATATTGGGATGTGAGATAATGTTCAAAACGATTTTGAGAAGAAATCTTTTATCATTTATGGGGATTTTTGTCAGTTGCTATCTGCTTTTTTCAATGCCACACGCTGTAAGTAGTGGTATCACAAGTGGTTTACAAATATGTTTTTATACCATTTTACCATCGCTTTTTCCGTTTATGGTATTGTCGTCATATATAATCAAATCAGATGTGCTTTCACCTATTTATAAGGCACTTGCGCCCATAACAAAATTTTTATTCAGACAAAATGACTGCTCGGTTTCTGTGATTTTTATGGGGCTTATCGGTGGTTTTCCTGTTGGCACAAAAATGACTGCTATGCTTTATGAAAACGGAAGAATCACAAAAAATCAGGCGCAAAGGCTTTGTATGTTTTGTGTCAACGGTGGCCCCGCTTTTATTATCACGGCCGTTGGTGTTGGAATGCTTGGCAGTAGCAAAGCGGGAGTTTTTATGTTTATTTCGCTTTGTCTTTCATCAATAATTCTTGGTATTATCTCGCGTTTTTTTGATGATGGTAATGAGATTAAATCGAGCAACAAAACTTATGGGCAAAGTCCCCTTTTGGCATTGTCTTCGTCGGTGAGTGATAATGTTAATTCGATTCTTGGGGTTTGTGCGTGGGTTATACTTTTTAGTGCCATTACTGAATGCATCAGACAAATGAATTTAGGTGATAATGTTTATACTGCTTTTGTTTCGTTTCTTGAAGTTACAAAGGGGTGCTCACAGATAGCAAAAAATACAACTCTACCAATTATTACTGCAATTATTGGTTTTGGTGGATTTTGCGTGCATTGTCAGGTGTATTCTTTTATTCGTGCCACTGGACTTAAATACATAAGATTTTTCACGGGCAGAGTTATAAATGGGGCTTTATCCGCACTTATTTGTTATCTGCTTTTAATGGTTTTCCCTATTGACATTGCAACAAGTATGCAAAATGTTTCGGGGGTTATGCCATTTTCGGTTTCTGTACCCGCATTTTTCACGGTTATTGTTATGTGTATAATAATGATTTTTGATATTGATAGACGGCAAAAAATATGTTAGAATGAATTAAAACAATATTATACGGGTCGTCGAAGACGCCGACCCCTACGAAACTCGGTGTTTATTATGAAAAAATTGCTTAATAAAAAGGAAATATCTCCATCTTGCTCATATTGTGCACACGGCAAGTTATCCCCCGACGGTGAAACTGTGCTTTGCAAGAAAAAGGGCGTTGTTGAAAAGGATTTTGCTTGTAAAAAATTCTCTTATGATGTTTTAAAAAGACAACCAAGAAGACCTGTTGAGTTACAGGAATATAACCCAGAAGATTTTTCGTTATAATAACAAGCATTAAACCCCCGTAGAATAATCTACGAGGGTTATTTTTAATAAGGTGTATATTTCTTTATTAATTTGTAAACATTTCTTAATAAGATATAGAATTGGAAAACAATGCTTTATAATTAAGGTAGATAAAGATTTTAATGATATGTTGGAGGTGCAACATATATGATTTATGAAGGTTTTCCAAAAAGACTTGCCGAGCTTCGTCAAGAAAAAGGCGTTTCTGCAAGAGATATGAGTTTATCTCTTGGGCAAAGCGAGAGTTATATCAACAAAATTGAAAACAATTATGCAATGCCATCAATGCAGGGTTTCTTTTATATCTGCGAATTTTTAGGTGTTACCCCTGCTGAATTCTTCGACGAAAAAGAAGAACACCCAATCGCATTTAAAGAACTTGCTGACAGTTGCAAAAAGCTCAATGAAAAACAGTTGAGACTGCTTACTGAGTTTGTTAAGACATTATAATTAAACAAAAAAAATCCCCGTAGATTATTCTACGGGGTTAATTTTTTATCTGATTATCTTCTGCCTTTGAAAAGGTCAAGGATATCATCCATATTGTCATCGTCAGCACCAAAGTTGCTGTTTGAGCTGATGTCGAATGATGAATGTGGCTTTTTAGCCATACCGTTTGCATCAAGACCAAAACCTGTTGCGATAACAGTAACAATCATTTCATCGTCAAGCTTGTCATCGAATGCAACACCGAAGATGATGTTTGCATCTTCATCAGCTTCTGCACGGATGATACCAGCTGCTGTGTCAACATCTTCAAGAGTGATGTCAGGTGATGCTGTGATGCTAATGATAACACCCTTTGCACCTGTGATTGTTGTTTCAAGAAGTGGGCTTGAAATAGCATCGTGTGCTGCCTGTTCAGCCTTATCTTTACCACTTGCACGGCCGATACCCATATGAGCGTGACCAGCATCTTTCATAACTGCTGTAACGTCAGCAAAGTCAAGGTTGATGAACTGTGGCATTGTGATAAGCTCTGTAACTGAGTTAACACCCTGACGAAGAACATCATCAGCAATAGCGAAAGCGTTTGCAAATGTGAGCTTCTGGTCTGGAAGATATTTAAGTCTTTCGTTAGGAATAACGATAAGAGAGTCAACGTGTTGTGCGAGTTCAGCGATACCTGCTTCAGCCTGCTTCATACGACGGCTGCCTTCAAATGCGAAAGGCTTTGTAACGATACCAACTGTAAGGATACCCTTTTCTTTAGCAATTTCAGCGATGATTGGAGCAGCACCTGTACCTGTTCCGCCGCCCATACCAGCTGTAACGAATACCATATGTGTTCCTGAAAGTGCTTCGATGATTGCGTCACGGCTTTCTTCAGCTGCTTTCTGGCCAACTTCTGGTTTAGCACCTGCGCCCTGACCTGAAGTTACTTTTTCACCAATTTGGATTTTCTGTGTTGCCTGTGAAAAACCAAGAACATGTTTATCAGTGTTGATAGCAATAAGTTCAACGCCGTTGATACCTGCTTTTGCCATACGGTTAATTGCGTTTCCGCCGCCACCGCCGACACCGATTACTTTAATGTTTGTAATGTCTTCATAACGATTATCAATTTCGAATGCCATTTTTAACATCCTCCTATGTATAGAAAATTTCACACCTATTGGATTATATAATTACAGTTTATTTTATCACTAACAATAAATAAATGCAATACATAATTTATAGATTTTTTTACATTTTTATGGATTTTTTGCGATTTTTTAATGTTTTTTCTTTTATGCTGCCTTTTTTGTTGTTGATTCAGCAGTCACACTTTCTGAAACCGGCTCTGTTGTTGATTCCGGAAGGGTTGTTGTTTCGGTTGTTGTGGTTTCTTCTGACAAGAATCCTTTACCATCAACAGTAAGATTTATTGTGCCACGATAGAGCTCGTTTTCTGCATTTTGGTGCTCAATAGCCTTTGCGCCAAGTGCTAATTTCTTTTCAAGATTTGCCTTATTGGTTTCACCAAGTTCAAGAATTATTCTTCCCTGATAAGTAAGCTTTATGTTGTAAATATCTGACAAATCAACTGCAGTTATATCTTTAGGCCCACAGTTATTGCAAGCCTCTTGAATTTCAATAAGTTTATCTAAAGCATTTTCTGTTTCAAGTTCAATGTTTTTGCCAACGTTTGCAGAGATAATATTACCAAGATTTAACAAGGTTATATTTTCACCAATGAACTCTGTTTCAGCTTCAAGAACTTTCCCCTTTTCGTTAAGCAAGGTGAAATAGCCATTCTGCGCAACTGCATAAACTGCGTCGGTTTTTGTTACGACAAACTCAATGCCTGTTGGTAAATGTCTTTTCACTTTTACAGCGCCAACATAGGGCAAAGTTTCTGTGATATTATTGTTGATTTTCTTTTTTGAAACAAAAATCAGATTATCACCAACATTCACTTCACTTGCGTTGATGATTTCGTCAGGTGCATAAATTGTGTCACCTGTTACTGTTATTTCGTTTATATTAAAAAACATAGTCAAGACAATAACAACACCAACCAAGAGAAAAATTCCACCAAAGCACGCACGAATAATAAGCTTCTTGCGTCGGTTTCTCTTTCTTCTCTGGGCTGTTCTGTTGATTATTCGCTCATTTCCCGACATCTGAGTGTTTCGGGTTGTGCTTTGACTGTTAGTCTTTTTCAACTTCTTTCACCCTTTTTATATCTGCTCCGAGACTTTGTAGTACCTTTTCAGGTTCTTCATAGCCTCTGTCTATATGATAGATATCTGAAATCTCAGTTACGCCCTTTGCACAAAGCCCTGCAATAATCATTGCCGAGCCACCACGCAAATCGGTTGAACGGACATTTGCACCATTCAGATATCTCATTCCTTCAATTACTGCCACCCTACCCTCAACATTGATTTTCGCACCAAATCGGATTAACTCGCCGATATGCTTAAATCTGCTTTCAAAGATATTCTCAACAATAACACTTGTGCCGTCTGCAACTGTGGTCAGCGCCATCATCTGCGCCTGTACATCTGTTGGAAATCCCGGATGGGGCATTGTTCTTATTATTCTTATTCGTTTAAGTCTTGGTGGTGCACTAAGGCACACCCATCGTCCACTAACAACAATATCGCAACCTGCTTCACGAAGTGGTTGAATTGTTGGTCCGATATGGGACGGTATTATATCTTTTAAGCACACTCGACCATTGGTGACTGCGGCTGCTATCATATAAGTTGAAGCCACAATTCTGTCTGGGATTACTGTGTGCTCGGTAGGATAAAGTTTATTTACACCTTCGATTGTGATAGTGCTATCCCCTGCACCATGTATTTTTGCGCCACAACCATTAAGGTAATCTGCCAAGTCGCTGATTTCAGGTTCACGGGCTGCATTGGTGATTATTGTTGTACCTTTTGCCAAGGTTGCCGCGAGAATAATATTCTCTGTTGCGCCAACGCTTGGGAATGACAAGGTTATTCGAGTACCTATGAGTCCGTTTTTTTCGGCAGAGCAAATGATGTTTCCGTTTTCATTTGTGATTTCTGCGCCAAACTGTTGCATTGATGAGAGATGCAAGTCAATGGGACGAAGACCTATTTCGCAACCACCTGGAGTTGAGAGTATCGCTTTACCCATTCTGCCGAGAATTCCACCTAAAAATACAATGGATGAACGCATTTCACGCATTAATTCATCGGGCACATCATTTTTGTTGACGCCACTTGAATCCACAGTTATTGTGTGTCCTTCACGGGTGACTATGCACCCAAGATACCGAAGTATTTTTATGGTTGCATCCACATCGGAAATGATGGGGCAATTATGTATCACCGAAACTCCATCGGCTAAAAGCGTTGCAACGAGTATTGGCAACACAGAATTTTTGGCTCCTTGCACGGATATTTCACCGTCAAGTCTTTTTGAGCCGTTTATTACAATTTTATCCAATTTTCACACGCCCTTTACAGTATAAGGAAATACGCTTGTGCCACATACTATGCCGAGAGCGTGAAAAATGTTAAAAATTATTGGTTAAGTGATGTTATAATTCTGCAAATTTCTGAAAGAGCATTGAGTTTTGCCTTTTCACCACATTTTGCAGAGATTTCATTAAGTTTTTCTCGATTGTTTTTAAGGTCGAGAACGATATCTGCAATTTTCTTTTCAGCAAGGTCTTTTTCTTCAATTAAAATTGCGCCACCATTTTCTGCGAGAGTCATAGCGTTATGATATTGATGATTCTCGGCAACATTTGGTGATGGAATGAGAATTGAAGGCTTAGAAAGAGCCTGAATTTCTGAAAGTGAGCTAGCACCTGCACGACTGATTACCAAATCGCAAGCAGGCAAGCAAATATCCATATTATCGATATATTCACGGATTTCGATATTTGTACCTTTACCAAATTCTACACCGTTTTCATGAAGTTTGTCCCCTACCCATTTACCGTAGCTACCAGTTGCGTGTAAGAAACAAATATTTTTTTCGTTTTTAAGAGATATGAGCATTTCAACAACTGCGTTATTGATTGCATCTGCACCGAGTGACCCACCCATTGAAAGCACGAGCATATCGTCATTGTTGATACCAAGAGATGCACGAGCAAAATCTTTATCTGTTTTTACGATTTCACGTCGTACAGGAAGACCTGTCACAACAGGTGGATTTTTGCAAGTCATATATTTCTCAGCTGCTTCTGATGTGAGCATTACTTTATCAACAATTTTTGCCAAAGCTTTGTTTGCAACACCAGGGAATGCGTTTTGCTCGTGAATTGCTGTTTTGATGCCCATTTTTGCTGCTGCACGAAGCACAGGACCAGTTACATAGCCACCAAAACCCACAACAACATCAGGCTGAAATTCTTTAATAATTTTCTGTGCTTTACCCGATGCTTTAAGAGTGAGCATTACTGTATTTACATTATCAATTAAACCCTTAATTGAAAGACTTCTTGAAAAGCCATTCATTTTAACAGTTTTAATGTCAAAGCCTGCTTTTGGAACAATTTTTGTTTCCATTCTACCCTCTGTTCCCACAAAGAGAACTTCTGCACTCGGGTCAAGTCTTTTCATTTCTTTTGCAACTGCTATCGCAGGATTTATGTGTCCACCAGTACCACCGGCTACAAACATTACTCTCATTTCTTTTTACCCCTTTTTACGCATACTGCGAGAAACTGACAATAACATTCCCATTTCACAAAGCAAAATGAAAATTGATGTACCACCCGCAGAGAAGAACGGAAGTGAAATACCCGTATTTGGAATCAAGTCACTAACAACTGCTATATTGAGTGCAACCTGAATACCAATCTGGAATGCAATGCCCATACAAAGCAATGCGCCGAAACGGTCTTTTGCACGAAGGCCTATATAAACACCTCTATAAACCAAAAGTGCGAAAAGCACAATTATTGTTGCTGCACCAATAAAGCCCAATTCTTCACAGACAATAGCAAAAATAAAGTCATTCTGTGGCTCTGAAACATAGAGATGCTTTTGTTTTGACTGACCTAAGCCCGTGCCTAAAAATCCACCTGAGCCAATAGCATAGAGTGAATTGTTTGTCTGCCAACGAACTCCTGTTGGGTCAAAGTCTTTATCAAGCCAAGCTGTGATACGCTCTCCCATATAATCTTGAAGAATACTTGGGTTTGCAACAAGAACTATCACCGCAATAAGCACAACTCCACCTGCAAACACAAACCATTTGTATTTGACTTCGCCAAGGAAGAGCATCACAATGCCGATTGCAAGCATAAGCACTGTACCTGAAAGGTGATTTTCAAGATAAACAAGACCTGCAAACACAATAATGAGTGTGCCATATACAATTACTGATGTGAATGATTTATAAAGAACAAGTCTGCCGTCTGTAAAATCATAAATTGTTCTTGCGATACCTGATTTACTAGGAATTTTTCCCGTTATGCCCTTATAGTCTTTATCAAGCAGAAACGCTAGAATCAATATAAGGCCAATTTTTGCAATTTCTGACGGTTGGAATGTAGTAAAGCCTAAGTTAATCCATCTTTTAAAGCCCGGTTTATATTCGGGAAGTACAAGGACTAATAATAAAAGCCCCACTGACACCACAGCGCCTATAATTGCAAAGACTTTAAAATATTCATAGCGGATTCGAGAGACCACATACATTCCCACAAGCCCGAGAACTGTGAAAATTATCTGACGGCGGAAAATATAAGTGCTATCACCGTCACGGTTATAATAACTGTAAGTATAGCTAGCGGAAAAAAGCATTACGAGTCCCACTGACACGATAACTATAAGCAAAAGGAAAAACGGAATATCCATTGAGCCATTTGCAAGCAAGCCATTCAAAGGAGAATTTTTTCTCTTTGTTGCCATTTTTCCACCAACCTTTCTTTAAAATTTAAAGTTTAATTATTTTGCAATGCCGAAATAATAAATTGCCAAGCCCACTGCACAACCAAGCATATTAACAAGTGAGAAAGCTGTTACAATTTTGCGTTCTTTCCATCCACACATTTCAAAGTGATGGTGAATTGGTGCCATTTTGAAAATTCTTTTGCCATGAGTTGCTTTGAAATAACCAATCTGCAAAACATCTGACATTGCTTCAATTACATAAATGATACCGAAAAGAACAAGAATAATTGGGCAATCTATCGCATAAGCCAATGCTACAACCATACCACCCAAGAACATTGAGCCTGTGTCACCCATCATTACCTTTGATGGATAATAGTTCCAGATAAGGTAACCCAAGCAACCACCTGCAAGTGCTGCTGCAAGAACGCTGATACCTGTGAATTTAACCATAAGTGCTGCAATGCAGAATGCAATAGCTGTTACGCTTGTAACACTCGCGCAGAGTCCGTCAATTCCGTCTGTGAAATTAACTGCATTAACTGCGCCATAGATTACGCAAAGACCGAAAATCCAGAAGAACCATTTAAGGTCAACTGAGCCAACAAAAGGAATTTTCATAAATGTAAGTCCGTTGAAATAAAGACTTGCAAGATATGAGAAGATTATTGCTAACTGTGCAACTGTTTTTTGCATGATTGTAAGACCTAAATTGCGCTTTTTAACAACTTTAATATAGTCATCTGCAAAGCCTACAAGACCAAAGCCCAATGCAAGAAATACACCTGCAACAAGTTTTACTTTAAGCTGATTTGGTACAATTGACTCCCCTGCAAAAAGGTTGCCACCCATAAAATAATCAGTTAAAAGCACAACGATTACTGTAACAATTGTGCTGATAATAAACATAAGTCCACCCATAACCGGTGTGCCCTGTTTTGATTTGTGCCAGATTGGTCCGTCTTCAAGGATAGTTTGCCCGAATTTAAGCTTGCGAAGCCAAGGAATTAACACAAATCCCAACAAAAATGCTATTGCAAAACTAAGAATAGTAGCAAATGCTAATGCAATATAAATATTCATAATCACAACTCCTTAAACATCCCAATGTTTATATAATTCTTCAAAAATTTCTTCTAATTTCATTCCACGACTTGCTTTAAAGAGCACCGTGTCACCTTTTTGAAGATAATTTTTTAATTCATCTGTAAGTTGAGTCTTATCAGTAAATGAGAAAACCGATTGAAGTCCACCTTTTTGTGCGCTATCTGCGATAAATTTTGAGCTTTCACCCAATGTGAAGAGTGCATCCAACTGACACTCGGCAGCATAGTCACCAACCATTCTGTGAGCAGTTTCTGTATAGTCGCCCAACTCTAACATATCGCCCAAAACTGCGATTTTTCTCATTCTTGCGATTTTGCAAAGAGTGTTGAGCCCTGCTTTTTGTGAATCGGGGCTTGCGTTATAACAATCTTCAATTACTGTTATGCCCTTTGCATCTTTAATTCTCTGTCGCATTCCTGATGGTGTATAATCACAAAGTCCTTTTGCGATTAATTCAGGGTCGATTTCATATTCAATTCCTACAGCGAAAGCCACGAGAGCGTCATATACATTGTGAATTCCCACAGTTGGGATTGTCACTTTTTGACGGTTGCCATTCCACACTGCTACAAAATCAGTTGAATAATCTTTTTCAACGATTTCTTCTGCTAAAAAATCACAGTTTTTATTGTCGATTCCGAATTTTATGATATTATAGTCACTATTTTCAACTGTTGAAAGCTTATCGTTATCACCATTGACAAAAAGTGTTGAGCCTTTTTTCATACCCTCAAGCATTTCAAGTTTTGCTTTTAAAATACCATCACGAGAGCCAAGATTTTCGATATGAGAAACACCGATATTGGTAATTATTGCACAGTCGGGATGAGCAGAATTTGTAAGGTCTGAAATCTGACCGAAACCATCCATACCCATTTCAAGCACTGCACATTGATAAGACTCATCAAGACGAAAAATTGTTCTTGGCATTCCGATTTCGTTGTTAAAATTACCTTCGGTTTTAAGTGTTTTATATTTTTGAGCCATTACACAAGCAGTCATTTCTTTTGTTGTGGTTTTGCCAACGCTACCAGTAAGCCCGATTACAATCAAATCTTTAATTGAATGTCTGTAAAATGATGCTAAATCTAGGAGTGCTTGCTTTGTATCTTTAACATAGATAACAGATGCATCTACATTCACTTTTTTATGACTGACAATAGCGCCAACGCCTTTTTTTGCTACATCTTCGATAAAGTCGTGTCCGTCAAAGCGGTCCCCCTTGATTGCGAAAAACAATGTGTTTTCGTCGACATCACGGCTATCAATAGAAACACGGTTTATTAACTTTTCAGAAGCAATGTCATTGCCCAACGCTTTGGCTACCTGCGTAACTGTTAAGTTCATAACTACTCCTTAAAATATTCCTTTATTATTTCACGTTCATCAAAATGAATTTTTTCGTTGCCGATTATCTGATAGGTTTCGTGCCCTTTGCCCGCAAGCAAGACCACATCGCCACGTCTTGCCTTAGAGAGTGCAAACTCAATAGCTTGACGACGATTTTCGATTATTGCAAGTTTTGATTTGGTTTTATCCATCCCAGCGAGAATGTCGTTAATTATTAGCAAGGGGTTTTCTGTTCTCGGGTTATCACTTGTGACAACCGCCATATTTGATAGTTCCCCTGCAATTCTGCCCATTTCGGCTCGTTTGCTTTTATCTCTGTCTCCGCCACAACCGAAAACTGTGATAATTCTACCTTTTGAGAAGCCTTTGATACATTTTAAAATATTTTCTAAACCGTCAGGCGTATGAGCATAATCTATAATTACTGTGAAATTTCTTGGTACGGGTACTCGCTCTGCTCTACCCTTTACTTGCTTTATTTTTTCCGTTGAATTCGCAATATCTTCAATAGAAAAGCCTAACTCCAGCAAAGCAGATGATGCGCACAACGAATTATAAACTGTAAACTCACCGGGCAAATTCACATTTATTCTACCTATACAATTTATGCCCACTAACTCGTATTGTACAAAGGACTCATTGCAGATTACATTTTTAGCGGTGTAGTCTGCTTTATTGTCAACTGTTGAACAAGTCACAACAGGACATTCTATTCTAGAAAGAGCCGTTTTGACATTATTATCGTCAATGTTCATTATTGCTTTTTTGCTGTTTTTAAGTAATTCCAGCTTAGAATTTATGTAATTTTCCATCGTGATGTGATAATCAAGATGGTCAACTGTTATATTTGTCAGAATAGATATTTCATATTCAAGTCCATACACTCGTTTTTGTGCAAGAGCTTGTGAAGAAACCTCCATCACGCAATATTCACAATCGTTATTCACCATATTGCGAAACAATTTTTGCAACTCCATCGGTTCCGGTGTTGTGAGTGTTGACTCAAGTTTACCATCACCAAAATCATTTTCAATTGTTCCGATTAACCCACATTTATAACCCATTCCATTCAACATATTTTTAATGAAAAAGGATGTTGAGGTTTTTCCGTTTGTGCCTGTAACCCCTATAAGTTTAAGCTTTTTGGTAGGATTATCATAAAAATTTGAAGCAATTTGCGAATATGCTTTTCTTGTGTTTTGAACTTTTATTTGTCCGTTAATTTTCAAATCTCGTTCACTAATCACAGCAACAGCACCATTCTGTAATGCTTGTTTTGCCATTTTGTGACCGTCAAACTGATTTCCATCTATACAGACAAACAATGTGTTTTCTTTGGTATCCTTAATTTTATCCGTTACTCTTTCAATTTCCACATCTTCAAACGCACTAAGCGTTTTCACACCTTGAAGAAGTGTAGAAAGTTTCATTAGGTTGATACCTCTCTATTAAATTTTAGTCGGCTACATTCACGCTTGAACGGAAGTAAACCGTAATAACCGTGCCTTGTTCATAAGTAGCGCCCGCTGGGATATTCTGTTTGTATGACAACACTTCGCCACCCTGAGTTGTGCCTGCTACTTTAATATTGAAACCAGAATTTATTGCAATTCTGTTTGCTTCTGCTATTGTAAGATTTGTAAGGTTTGGAACTGTTGCTGTCTGCTTTTCTGCAATTTCTTCTGTGTAAACAACAATGATTCCACCCTTTGGCATTGACTGTTTAGCTGATGGAATTTGAGAAATGACTTTATCACCATTTCCGATAACCTTAACTGTAAATCCACTTGCCTTGGACTTGACTGTATCTGCATTTACACCAACAAGGTTTGGTGCGGTAACAGTTGCTTTTGCCATTTCTTCGTCGCTGTATTGTGGGTCGATATTGAGATAAGCCATAATATTTTCAAAAATTCGACCTGCGATTGGAGCAGCAACGCCACCACCTGTTGTTGAACCACCCTGTGGCTCGTCAATAGCAACCAAAACTGCGATTTGTGGGTCATTAGCAGGTGCAAAGCCTGCAAATGACGCTATATTTTTGCCCGGCACCTGAAGTTTTTCACTTGTACCTGTTTTACCTGAAATATGATAACCCGCTACATAAGCATTTTTAGCTGTACCTGAAATACATACTTCCTCCATAAGAGAGCACATAAGGTCAGCAGTTTTTTCTGAAATAACCTGTCGTCTCATTGTTGGTAATGTTTCTGAAACTAGATTGCCGTTTTCGTCAAGAACCTTTGAAACCACATAAGGTTGCATAAGTTTGCCACCATTACCAAGAGAAGAAACTGCTGTAATAACCTGAATTGGAGTTATCTGGAAAGTCTGACCGAATGATGCAGAAGAAAGTTCAGCGATACCCATTTTTTCAACTGGATAATATGATTTGCCCGCAACCGGTGTTGCTTCTGCTGGAAGGTCAATGCCTGTTGATTCAGTAAATCCAAAACCTTCAAAATATTTGAAGAACATTTCTTTGCCCATTCTCTGACCGAGAGTGATAAAATATGTATTACAAGAATTTGGCAATGCTTTTGCGATTGTCTGTGTTCCATGTGCTGTGTTATGGAAACAATGCTGGAAATAGTTTGCAACTTTAATTGAGCCTGTGCAATGATAAGTTGACTCAGTATCGATTATGCCTTCTTCAAGACCTGCTGCTGCAACAAAAACCTTGAAAACTGAACCTGGGTCATAAGCATCACTAATGGCTCTGTTACGCCATTGAGCATATTGAGCATCGAGCTTTGCATTGCTCTTTTCTTTTTCATCTTGCAAGGCTTCAATTTCTTCTAAAACCTTATTTGATGTGATTGTATATGGTTCATTAAGGTCATAGTCGGGCTTTGTTGTCATTCCAAGAATTGCGCCTGTTTTAACGTCCATAACAATTCCATAAGCATATTTTGCGTTATTTTCTTCAACTGCTTGTGCAAGCTGTTGTTCAAGATAATATTGAATAACTTCGTCAATGGTGAGAACAAGGCTATGTCCTTGCTCTGCATCATAAGTTGTTTCATAGTCATTAGGCATTGCACCTGCAAGAGCATTCTGTGCGGTGATAATTCTGCCCGCCTTGCCTGTAAGCTCTTCGTTATATTTAAGCTCGATACCTGCACGACCTGTATCCCCTGAGCCTGTGAAACCAACAACTGTTGATGCGAATGAGCCAAGCGGATAATAACGCTTTGTATCAGGGTCGATGCCAACAATCATATTGAGTTTATGGTCTTTATGCTCTTTTATGAATGCTTGAAGAGCAATTTTTTCGTCATTGCTGATTTGACCGACGATTTTTTCATAACCACTTGTATTTTTATTGACTTTTTTCTCAATTGTTTCTGCGTTGAGCTCGAAATTCTCTGTAAAGTATTTTACAAGCAATGATTTTTGTTCGTCAGTTGTTATTTTTGATGGGTTAATATAGACAAGCCACGCAGACGCACTTTGTGCGATGACTTTCATATTTGAGTCATAAATTGTGCCACGATGGGCATTGACGATAGTATCACTCAACTGATTTCTTTCTGCCTTAAGACGATATTCTTCGCCTTTTACAATCTGAAGCCAGAAAAGGTTACCAATGAGCACTAACAAGAAAAGAGCGAACCCTAAAAACGCAATATGTGAACGTAATGACATATTTTTTGTAGGTTTTTTATTCATTTTCAGTTCTCCTTTCTCTACCCTAAAATAGCACAAAACGAGAGTCAAGATTTCTCAACTCTCTTTGCTTTCATCTATTATATATTATTTTACTTCTTCGTTTATTACCTGAGCATCAGTTGTTTTGCCATTTGCCATAACAACTGAATCTTCGCCTGACAAGTCAACATAAACGACTTGATAATCCTGAACCTTAACCATACCCAAAACATTGAGTGCATAGTCTTCAACCTTATTAATGGATATAACTGAGTTAAGGCTATTATTAAGTCTAACTGTATCACTCTGAGCAATTTTCATTGCACTTTCAACCTGTTTGATTTCACGGTTGATTTCGTCAAGCTGAACGCGACTATAAATAACCATTGCCATAAACATTATAACTGCACAAGCAACTGCCATAATTTTTCTTGCCTGCATTGCAGATTTTCTTGCTTCGTTTTGAACCTGTGCTCGTGTTGGCTTTGGTTTTTCTAAAAGCTTTAACTGTGGCGCTTTTTTAGGCTGTTCTTTAATCTTTGGCGCTGCGTTACTGGTTGACACAGTTTTTGGCTCGAAATATTCAAATTTATATGACTCGTATTTATTATACTGTGCCATCCTTCTCTTCCTTTTCTTTCTACTTTATTTTCTCGATAGTGCGAAGCTTTGCGCTTCGACTTCTGTTATTAGCATCTAATTCGTTCTGCTTTGCGCTGAGTACTTTATTTACGATTTTGCCCGATGGTGTGTTCCCACAAACACAAACGGGAAATTCTTTTGGACAAGTGCAACCTTCTGTAAACTTTTTGAAAGTTTCTTTAACCGCTCTGTCTTCAAGAGAGTGGAAAGTTATAATTGAAAGTCTTCCACCAACTTTCAAGCAACTGAACATATCACTAACTGCTTGACTTAATCCTGCAAGTTCATCATTCACTTCAATTCTGATTGCTTGAAATGTTTTTCTTGCCGGGTGACCGTCTCTGCGGTATTTAGCAGGTACAGAATCTTTAATAATTTCTGCAAGCTCGATTGTTGTTTCGATTGGTTTTTCATTTCTAGCTTTGACTATGTTTTTTGCAATATTGCGAGAGAACTTTTCTTCGCCATACTTATATATAATATTGCTGAGTTCTTGTTCTGAATAAGTATTCACAACATCAAAAGCACTTTTACCGCTTTTGCTCATTCTCATATCAAGGGGCGCATCTTTGTGAAATGAAAATCCCCTTTCAGCAGTATCAAGTTGGAACGAGCTAACACCCAAGTCAGCAAGGATTCCATCTGCTTTTCTGTCACCGAGAATGTTTTTTATATTGAAAAAGTTATCGTTAACTATTTCTACTTGATTATTTGAACCTATTCGTTCATTTATTACCTTTATGGCATCTGGGTCACGGTCAATGGCCACCAAGGTGCCATTTTTTATGTTTTTAAGAATCTCACTTGAATGACCTGCGCCACCGCAAGTGCAATCAACATAAAGTCCGTCAGGTTTAATATCAAGTGACTCTATTGTTTCGTCGAACAAAACTGAAATATGTTGAAAATCCATAATGTTCTCCAATTAGAAGTGAAAGTCATCAAAGTTGATGAGTTCGTGAAGTGGTTTAACATCTGCTTTGAAGTTTTCAGTTGCCCAGATTTCAATTCTTTGACCTGCACCGATAATTGCAACATCTTTTGTTAAGTCTGCGTGCTCAACCTGGTCTGCAGTAAGAGTTGCTCTGCCCTGTTTGTCGGGTGCAACTTCAACAACCTGACTGAAGAATGCTCTTTGAACTTCACGGTTTGGGTGATTAATAAATTGTTCGCTGATTTTTTCAAAGGTTTCTTTTGTGTAAACATATAAACACTTTTCTCCACCCTTGAAGATAACAAACTCTTCGCCTAACTGGTCACGGAATTTCGCAGGAATGAAAATTCTGTTTTTTGCATCAAGACTATGGAAATACATACTATTAAATGCCATATTAAATTTTCACTCCTTCCAAATCTTAGTTAGTTTTTAAGATTTTCACCACTTTTATGAATTTCAGGTGCATTTCTCCACCACATGAGATATTATAATACATATAATATAAAAAATCAATAGTTTTTTTATAATCTATCACCAAAATTTTCTGTCAAAATTTATCAAAAATAACGAAGTAAAAAATCATAAAAAAAACACCCTATTCAGTTAAGAATAGAGTGTTAAATGTTAAAATATTTAATTATCCAAATTTCTTTTTATAGTCCTCGATTGCATCGTCGATAATATCAATAGCTGCCAAAACGCCCTTTGCCTCGTCTATTGCAGTATCTTTATTTTCGAGCATTTTATAAACCTTGAAGAAATGAATCATTTCGTCAAATATATGTTTTGGAAGCTGGCTGATGTCTTTATATTCGTTGTAAGTAGGGTCGCCAAACGGAATTGCGATAATTTTATCGTCTGCGTGGCCACCGTCAACCATAGAAATTACGCCGATTGGATAACAACGCACAAGCGCCATTGTTTCAATCTGTTCTGAACAAAGCACAAGCACATCCAACGGGTCATTATCATCTGCATAAGTCTTTGGAATAAAGCCATAGTTTGCAGGATAGTGAGTTGATGTGTGAAGAACACGGTCAAGCTTTAAAAGACCTGTTTCTTTGTCTAACTCATATTTCATTTTGCTACCCTTTGAAATTTCGATTACTGCTTCAAAATCTTTTCTTGTTATTCTTTTGCTATCAATATCGTGCCAGATGTTCATTATCTTTTAACTCCTTTATGTTCTTCAATGAGCTCTTTTCTTACTCTCCACAAATCTTCTGAAAGGTCAACATAATAAGTGTGTGGATTTTCAAATCGTTTAACCTCTTCCCACAAATTGTCAATCTGTTCTGAACAATAATCACGAATATCGTGAAGGTCAGGTTCTTTATAAACGCACTCGCCTTTCACATAAACCGGAACCAACAATTTTCTTGCAACAAAGTTTTCAACCTCTTTGCGTTTCCAAGTAAAGTCAGGGTCAAAGAGTGTATAAGGCTTGCTTTCGTCGATTTCTTCATTCTCGAGAGTGAGAACATCTG
This sequence comes from uncultured Clostridia bacterium, assembly GCA_937898195.1. Lineage (GTDB taxonomy): Bacteria > Bacillota > Clostridia > Oscillospirales > Acutalibacteraceae > Fimenecus. Next base: position 20,514 of record CALEJD010000013.1, read on the forward strand.
CAATAGCCTTACCTGTATCACAGTCAAAAAGACGATAAAGCATTTTTGAATGTGGCGTGGTGATTTTGCTGACATTTTCTGATAAGTTGATTTTTGGAATAATCTCGCCATTTTTTTCAACTGCACAAAGCTTATAAACACCGCTGAAAAGTGGTGATGATGCAGAGTTGATAAGGCGCTCACCAACAACAAAGCAGTCAACCTTTGCGCCTTGCAAAATCATATCGTTGATTATATATTCATCAAGTGAGTTTGACGCGACAATATTACAGTCAGGATAGCCGGCTTCGTCAAGCATTTTGCGAACTTTCTTTGAGAGATAAGTAATATCACCTGAGTCAATTCTTACACCCGCAGGACGCTTGCCCATTGGTTTGAGCACATCATCAAATGCTTTGATTGCATTTGGAACACCACTTTTAAGTGTGTCATAGGTATCAATCACAAGTGAACAATCGTCAGGATAAAGCTTCGCATATTCACAGAATGCTTCATATTCAGAATCAAACATCTGCACCCAGCTATGAATCATTGTGTTCATTGTTGGAATTTTAAAGTCTTTGCCTTGTGACATACCTGATGTGCCAACACATCCACCAATGAAAGCTGCACGAGAGCCATAATAAGCTGAATCAAAGCTTGTTGAACGACGAGTGCCGAATTCAGCAACGGCAGTACCCTTTGCTGCACGAACAAAGCGATTTGCCTTTGTAGCAATAAGGCTTTGGTGGTTCATTGAAACTAACAAGATAGTTTCTATAAGCTGTGCTTGGATAATTGGTCCACGGACTTTAATAACAGGCTCGTTAGGGAATATTGGTGTGCCTTCTGGGACAGACCAAATATCGCATTTGAACTGGAAGTCACGAAGATAGTTAATAAAATCCTCTGAAATTCCGTTTTCACGAAGAAAGCTCAAATCTTCTTCTGTGAAAGAGAGATTTTTAACATATTCAATTATCTGTGCAAGCCCTGCAAATACTGCAAAGCCACCGTTATCAGGTACTTTTCTAAAGAACAAATCAAAATATGCAATTTCGTCGGCTTTGCCATTTTTCAAAAAGCCGTTTGCCATTGTTAATTCATAAAGCTCTGTCATTAATGAAAGATTTCTTTTCATATATAATCACCTTTTATTATTTTAACAAATATATGTAAAAAAGTCTATAATAATTTGTTATTGAAGATGGGATATTTTTAGTATATAATTAGTTTATACTTATTAAGGAGTAAAAATTATGAATTTTAATGAATTGATTTTAAAAAGAGAAAGCTGCAGAAATTATAACGGTGAGCCTGTAAGCACAGATTTGCTCATTAAATGTGTTGACGCAGCAAGACTTTCACCATCTGCTTGTAACTCACAGCCTTGGAAATATTATATTATCAATGGTGGCGAAAATGCTGAAAAAATCAGAGATTGTATTCAGCCAAACGGTGCTAATAAGTTTGTGCAGAATTGTCCTGCATTTGCAGTTGTTACAGAAAGGCCTGCTACACTCAAACCTTTTGTTGAAGAAAAGGTAAAAGATAAGCAGAAATGGGCACAGAATGATGTTGGCCTTTCGGTTGCGCATTACTGCTTACAAGCAGCAGATTTAGGTCTTGGCACTTGCATTATCGGTATGGTTGAGGAAGAAAAGGTTCGTGAATATTTTGGGATTGAGTATAAAATAAGACTTGTTATCGCCACAGGATATTCAGCAGATGAAGCACCAAGAAATAAGGTTAGAAAAGCATTAGAAGATGTTTGCGAAGTAATTGAATAAGTCAAAATTCAGAATGCAGAATGCAAAATTAACGGCGAGGTGATTGTATGAACTTTGAGATTACAAAAGAAATTCTCGACTCTTTAAGCACATATATAAATACAGATAAAATCAGTATCAGTACAGAAAGCAAAGACTGGAAAGGGAGACCTTATAAATCAGATTTCGTTAATATTGATAGTGCCAACAACATCGGTTTTGAAGTTTTTGAAAATGAAATTATTGTTTTCTATTTTACTGACCATATGCATTTTGAAGACTACTCAACTGAAGAAGAATATAATTATATTTATCGTGCTAAAGAATTTCTCACCAAACTTTTCACATCCCGTTTGCGTCGCATTGAAACATATAAAGGCAAAAAATTGGTTAAAGATTTTTATTATTTCATATATAACAATAAAGACGACGAACAAATCGGTGGTACATTCTGGAGTCTAAAAAGTTTCCTTAACCCATTCGCTAAAAAAACACAAAAAATTACCACTTGGATTTATGACAAGGAAAGAGGTCAATTCGCTTCTCGTTCGTCTAAGCCAATCGACACCAAATATCTATCTATGCCAACTAACTCCGAATATCCATCCAAACCAATCAACCCAAATGTTATTGATGTAATTGACATAAGCGATGATTGCTATATACAGATTTTCAAGCTCAAAAGTGCTTATACATATGATATAATGAAAATAGAATATGACGACTATAATGGTTGGTATTATTGGGCTCCACTACAACCAATAAAAGCAATAGGATTATACGACACCAAAGAAAAAGCAATAGAATATGCAATGCAAGAAATTGGGCAAACTGATAGTTAAAATAAAATGGGACGATGTTACATCGTCCCTATTTTTTATCTATTCGGGCTGCCGAATCGTCAGCCCCTACATTTTACACTTTGCGTTTTGCATTTTGCGCTTTATAATCTTACTGATATTCCTTTGTCGCGGAGATAGTGTTTTAAGTCCATAATTGGGATTTCGTTGAAATGGAAGAGAGATGCTGCTAATACTGCATCGGCTTTGCCATCATTGAAAGCATCGAGAAAATGAGATTTTGCGCCTGCACCACCCGATGCGATTACAGGCACACCAACCATTTCGGAAACTGCACGGTTAAGGGCATTATCGTAGCCTGTTTTCTGACCGTCACAGTCCATACTTGTTAAGAGAATTTCACCCGCTCCTCTTTTAACTGCTTCTTCTGCCCATTTAACTGCATCAATACCTGTTGGGATTCGTCCACCGTTGAGATACACTTCCCAACCCTTATCGTTGCGTTTTGCATCAATGGCACAAACGACACATTGGCTACCGAATTTATATGCAGCCTCGTTTATAAGGTCAGGGTTTCTTACAGCAGCAGAGTTTACTGAAATTTTGTCAGCGCCCGCACGAAGCAATTCTTTAAAATCTTCAACTGTTCTTATTCCACCACCAACTGTGAATGGAATAAAGATATTATCGGCAACCTGACGGACAATTTCAAGCATTGTGCCCCTACCCTCGTGAGTTGCAGTAATATCTAGGAGAACTAACTCGTCAGCACCTTTTTTATTGTATTCAATAGCGCACTGGACAGGGTCACCTGCATCACGAATATTGACAAAGCTGACACCTTTTACAACGCGTCCGTTTTTAACATCAAGGCAAGGTATAATTCTTTTTGCGTACATTATTCTACCCCCATTGATGCAAAATTTCTTAAAATCTGTAAGCCAACATCACCTGATTTTTCAGGGTGGAATTGTGTTGCGAAAATATTGTTTTTACCCACAGCAGAATGAAAATCAATGCCGTAATTTGTCACGGTTGCGATGTCTTCTTCGTCTTCTGCGTGAAGATAATAGGAATGAACAAAATAAACATAAGCATTTTCGGGAATACCTTTAAAAAGAGTATCTTTTTGCTTAATCTCTAATGAATTCCAACCGATATGTGGAATTTTAAGACCCATATCACTTGAAAACTTTTTGATTTTACCCTTGAAAATACCAAGACCATTAACACCCGGTGATTCTTCTGACTCTTCAAAGAGGAGTTGAAGTCCTAAGCAGATGCCCAAGAATGGTTTGCCACTTAGTGCACATTCTTTAACGGTTTCAACAAGTCCGTTTTTATGCATTGAATCCATAGCGTCACCGAATGAGCCAACACCGGGAAGAAGAATTTTATCCGCTGATAAAATCACTTTTGGGTCATTGGTTATTACACTTTCGGCACCGATAAAATCAAATGCTTTTTTTACACTTTGCAGATTTCCTGCTCCGTAGTCGATAATTGCAATCATTTATGTCATTCCTTAAATATAATAGAGTTATTTTAGCACATTAAAGTGATATAATCAATAGTATATTATTTGTTTTAATTGACTTTTGAGATTTTTTGCTTTAAAATTAAACATGTATGGAGGTAATTCTATGGATAATCTTTTAAATAAAAAAGGCTTTATCAGCGATATGGACGGTGTTATCTATCACGGTAACAAAATTCTTGACGGTGTTGCTGATTTTGTCAACTGGATGATAGATAATGATAAAAAATTCGTTTTCTTAACAAACAGCGCAGAGAGAACTCCCCACGAGTTGAGTATGAAGCTCGAAAGAATGGGGCTTAAGGTTTCTGCTGACCATTTCTATACAAGTGCTATGGCTACTGCTGCATTTTTGAGCAATCAAAAACCCGGTTGCACAGCTTATGTTATTGGTGAAGCGGCACTCACAAAGGCTCTTTATGACCAAGGAATTTATATGAATGACGTTAACCCTGACTATGTTGTTATGGGTGAAACAAGAACTTATAGTTTTGAGAAAATTGAGAAAGCTATTGAGCTTGTAAACAATGGCGCAAAGCTTATCGGCACAAACCCTGATATTACAGGGCCAACCGAAAAAGGTATTATGCCTGCGACAGGTGCACTCATAGCCCCTATTGAAATTGCAACAGGCAAAAAGGCATATTTTGTTGGCAAGCCAAATCCATTGATGCTTCGTCACGGACTTCGCAAACTTGGTTGTCACAGTAATGAAATCGCATTCATAGGCGACAGAATGGACACAGACATTATTGCGGGTATTGAGTCAAATGTCGACACTGTGCTTGTGCTCAGTGGTGTTACATCAATGGAGGACATTGACAAATTCCCATACAGACCAAAATATATTCTCGACAATGTTGGAGAAATTTTAAAGTAAAAGCAAAGACCTTGCAAGAGATTGCAAGGTCTTTTTTGTTTACATATTTTCATACATCTCTGCAAGTTTTTTAGCAGAATTATAAAGCTCTTTCACGCATTTATTAATATCGGGATTTTTAAGATTTTCAATATAATAACTTGCTTCGAGAGTGAAATAACCGTCATAACCAATATCTTTAAGTGCTTTCACGATTGGTTCAAAATCAATATTCATTGTAAATGGCAGTTGATGGGAATCGTGCAATTTATCGTTATCGTGAATATGTAATGCTTTAAGACGATTAGCCAATGCTTTCACCATTTCTTCTGCTGAAGTGTTGCTACCCTTCATTTCGGCGTGACCTATATCAAGACAAGCCACAAAATAGTCGTCATTGACTGCGTCAAGATGCGCGTTAAAGCTTTCAGGTGTGGCACAAGCGGCAAAGGTCGAATGCTCTGCATTTTCATACCAATTCCACATATTTTCTGTTGCGATTTTCACATTATGCTCTTTTGCAAATGGCAAAAGTTCAAAATACATTTCTGCATTTTCTTCAGGTGTGCCGTTATTCATTGGGTGTATGATTAAAATCTCGCCCCCTGCTTCTGCAAGGCACTCGATAGCGCGTTTAAGCCAATCCTTACTCTTTGGCGATGTTGGGAATGGTGCGTGACCTTGATTGCAGATAATTCCATTATCAAGACCAATTTGTTTAAGTTTTCGTGCAAAGGCAAGATAACAACTTTGTGCTGTGGGATGCTCAGTTGGGACTAAAATACCATTTTCATTTTTGCACATCTGAAACATTGAGAAATCCCAAGCATCAAAACCTGTTTTCGCCACAAGCTCAACTGCTTTTTCTTCGCCAATATGTAATGCGATTGAATCTATTTCAGTTGAGATTTTCATAATTATCACCTAATTTTATAATGTAATAAATTTGAATTTGTCGAGATAGAATTCGTAGGGACTGGCGAGTATCACCTGCCGGTTCGGTCGGTGCTTCTGCTTCGCAGAGGTGTCCACCGGACACCCGCACCCCCGACAGCCCGTTCCAAAGTGTGCTATCAAACTACAACGGGTCGTCGAGACGCCGACCCCTACAACTCACTAAATTGGTAATATCTATAATCTACAACGCAGTTCCGACACTCTGCACTCTGCGTTCTGCACTTTGCATTCTGTTAGCCAAACCCTAATTTGTCAGGATGATGCGTTTGATAATATAATCAAATATTGCGAACAATATACAACCTACCCCGTAACAGATTAAGTCTGCCACAGAAAATGTTCTACCAAGCAAAGTTGAGATAAATGCATTGTCGTCAAGACCTAACAACTTCACAGAATCAAAATACTGACCGATTTCAACAAGTGCTGAAAATATAAACACGAGTATTGGCATAACTTTAACTCTTTCGGGAATAAGAAATCTTGCAAATGAACAGATTAAAACTGTTACAAGCATATCCCCTATATATGGTCGAACAAAATCGTCGCGAACAAACAATGCAATCAATATTTCTATTGTGAGTATTACCAAGAACAAGACGCCATAAATTAGTCTTAATCTGTTTTTGATTTCAATCACCACCAGAGTATCTTATATTTATTTTAGTATAAGAAATAATGAAAAGCAAGCAATAAAAAATTTGTCAAAAAATTTTAAAAAACTTTAAAAAAAGACTTGACGAACCCGTTTTGTTATGATATTATATTCAAGCGTTGAGACGCTGGTGTAGCTCAGTTGGTAGAGCAGCTGATTTGTAATCAGCAGGTCGGGGGTTCGAGTCCGTCCACCAGCTCCATTTTTTTGTAAATTAAATATGGGTAGGTTCCCGAGTGGCCAAAGGGAGCAGACTGTAAATCTGCCGTCGACGACTTCGGTGGTTCGAATCCACCCCTGCCCACCAAATAAAACAGATTTTCTTTTGAAAGTCTGTTTTATTTTTATTTTATCAACAATTATGGGTGGATTCGAAAGCCCGTTAAGAAAACGATTCAGTGAATCGTTTTTAGGGCGTGGAGTTGATATAATTTTATTTTTGTGTGCAACTCACATCGAGGCAACTATTAACATTTTGTAGCAACACCACCCCTGCCCACCAAAAATGAGAGTTTTCCTTTAGGAAGACTCTTATTTTTTTGTTTGTAGTTTTTTGTGGGTGACTTCGAAAGCCTAAAAAATTAGGGTCGTCAAAATGACAACCCTATTTTTTATATTGTTTCTTCTTGGTTTTCTGTTTTAGGGCTTAACAAGAAAAGGGATGCTATAAATAGTCCTATTAAAATAAACCCTGCGATAAAGCCGATGGTTGCATTAGTTGAATATGCATCTGCTAACGGTTTTAAGAAAACATATCCCACCAAGTCTTCATTGCCTAGATTCATTGCATCAAATTTGTTTTGAGCCGTATTAATGATTATGCCACAAAGTAAGGATGAAAATCCACCATATATAAGCACATTTAGTATTGATTTGTAATTAATTGCAACAAGGGCAATTAACAATACAACAGACAATATGACAAGTTTTGTGACTGTTTCTTGTGACAAGAAAACAATGAACTTATCACTTGACATCTGAGATGTTTTTTCAATACTTGATACAACAAAAGAACGCATAAATATTCTCACTGCATCTTCAACACTTTTCGCATTTTTAGGGTCCAGCTCTAAAACTGTATCAATTGGAATGTTATTATCAAGTCGTTTTTGTGCTTCTTTCGAGTCGCTATTAATGAAAAAATCCACAAGATAAAGCACTTCATTTTTAACAACTCTGTTTACAAATTCTGATGATAAAAGTTGGTCAACGGCTGTCTGTGCAAAAGAGAAGAAATATTTGCTTTTGCTTTCAATATATTCTCGTGCTGAATCTTTCATATAGTTGCCAACAGTTGTTTTTTCACTTTCCACAATAAACTTTACTTCACTTAAATCTGTTGTGTTGACCTGAGTTTTGAATTCTTCAGAATTTATATAATTTCTACCAACATTAATAAGTGTTGCACCAAGCATTGAAATTGTCGCGCAAACCACGAGAATTAATGAAATGATAATTTTAAAAACATTAAATATTTTTGATGTGGTTTTTTTATTCATAAAATCACCTAAAAGAATACCCTACGCCAAAAGGTGTAGGGTAATTTTTTCAAAGTTCAAAATTTTTCCAATTAGTCTTCCTTCTTTTTACGGAAAAGAATCATCTGAATTGGGAAGTAAAGGAAGAACTGGATACAAGCACAAATTGCACCTGAAATTGCAATTGCTGAATCACCTAATCCCTTTAATGTAAGGAAATTAACTAAGAATGGCTGTAACCAAGCTGAGAAAGCGATAAGAGCAAAAGTAACAACAAGATAGATTGGGAAAACAACCTTAACATTTGCACAAGAGTTAAATGTCTTTTCTTTATTCACAAAGAATGAGAAGATTTGTGCAAGAATGTTACATGATGTCAATGCAATGAAAAGACCAAGACCTGTTGTTTCCATACCTGCTGATGCAGCTTTTTCAGAAGACCAAATACCTAAATTAAAAAGGTCATAAGGTCTTGCAAGGAATTCTTCTGTCATAGGTAATTTAATAAGATATGGTAAGAAAAGCTGAATAACAAAAGCACCTAAGCTAACAACAATAAATTTAATAAATTGCCAAAATGTTTCAACGCCCTTGCCTTTTGCAGCAGCAGCCTTGTCAATGTCTTTTAATTTTAACATAATAATATTCTCCTTTTATATACCAAGATATGTATAAATCATAGCATAAATACCAGAAATAGTCAATAAAAAATACGGCAAAGAAATCTCTTCACCGTATTTGAATATGTATTAATATTTTGTAAGATATTCGTCGATTTCCCACTGTGTAATTCTTGTTGTGTAGCTCTTCCATTCTTGCTTTTTACCTGCAAGATATTTTGAGAAGATGTGTTCACCAAGAACCTCTTTCACAAATTCGCTCTTTTCGAACTCTCTTGTTGCTTCTTGCAATGTGCTTGGAAGATTTTCGATGCCATTTGCTTTTCTTTCTTCTCTTGTCATATCATAAATGTTTGTTGTGATACCCTCAGGTGCTTTCATACCCTTTTTGATACCATCAAGACCTGCTGCAATGCAG
>CALEJD010000014.1 GCA_937898195.1 uncultured Clostridia bacterium
TAACATCTTCAATACAGAAAGCTTCGATTTCTGCCATAATTTCTGGGTCTGGGTCTGATGATTCATAAGCGAATTTTGGCTTACCAACTTCATCTACAATTCCCTGAATGAATTTAACGATTTTCTGGTTTTCAGCGTGACCTGCCATAATAGCATCAAACATTGTATCATCGTCGATTTCGTTTGCGCCTGCTTCAATCATAGCAACAAGGTCAGCTGTTGAAGCAACTGTCAAAACAAGGTCTGTTTTTGCTCTCTCTTCAAGATTTGGGTTGATAACGATTTTGCCGTCAACAAGACCAACATTAACACCTGAAACAGGACCTGCCCAAGGAATATCTGAAATTGCGATTGCTGCTGAAACACCAATCATAGCTGTGATTTCAGGTGAGCAATCAGGGTCAACTGACATTACAGTTGCAACAACTGAACAGTCATTTCTAAGGTCTTTTGGGAAAAGTGGACGAATTGGTCTGTCGATACAACGAGATGTAAGGATAGCCTTTTCACTTGCTCTGCCTTCTCTTCTCTGAAATGAACCAGGAATGCGACCTACTGAGTACATTTTTTCTTCATAGTCAACTGAAAGTGGGAAGAAATCAACGCCTTCTCTTGGTTTTGCAGAAGCTGTAACTGTACAAAGAACTTCTGTTTCACCATAACGAGCAAGAATAGCAGCATTAGCAAGACCTGCCATTTTGCCTGTTTCAAGAGTCAATTTTCTGCCTGCAAGTTCAGTTTCCCAAACTTTAAAATTCTTGAAAAACATAATTTTTACCTTCCTTATTTTTATATTTCACAAGGCATAAATCTGTTTAGCAATAAATACAATCTTCAATTTCTTGAAAACTCTATTTACCGCTAAATGCGAGATTTTCTGCCTTGTAATTAATACCATTAAAAGCAATTCAAGGCAGATAAGATGAAACTTATCTGCCTTAATTTGTTTTGATTACTTACGAAGACCAAGTCTTGCAACGATTGCACGGTATCTTTCGATATCCTTCTTCTGAAGGTATGCGAGAAGATTTCTTCTGCGACCAACCATTTTAAGAAGGCCACGACGTGAGTGGTGGTCTTTCTTGTTAGCCTTAAGGTGCTCAGTTAAGTCGTTAATTCTCTTTGTGAGAACAGCGATTTGAACTTCTGGAGAACCTGTGTCGCCTTCGTGAGCAGCGTATTCAGCCATGATAGCCTGCTTTTCTGCCTGTGTCATTGTCATTTCACCTCATTATATAGAATTAATTCAACTCAAATGCCCCAGATGAAAGTAGGTGAAACACTCTACGAGTTTACTCAATCACCCGAGCGCACAGAGATAGCCTTGATATTGTAACACAAGACTTTTTAAAAATCAAGTGTTTTTTGTATTATTATTTTTCTTGTTCCTTGGGCAGATATTCATCATAGATATCATGCGAGTCAACTTTAACGCGTCCATCATCATAAATTGGTGTAGCACCGTATGCTCCGCCCCAGACAAATTTTTCGCCAATGGAATTTTCTGCCCTCACAACAGTAATACCGTTTTTAACTTGTTCAACTGAAAAAGCAACGCAATCTGTCAACGCACAGAAAGGTTCTTCAACAGCATCACGATATAACATTGGTATTCCTTTTCCCATTGTGCCGTTACCAATCTGACCATATGAATTGTTCCCACATAAATATAGATTGTTTTCTGAATCAATCCACGCAGAAGTTCCAACAAACGCCTGTGCAAACAAAATATTTTCTGCAATTTTAATAGGCTTTGATATAGTTTCTGTTCCAACTGTACTTTGTCCGTAATAACTTTCACCAACAAACCAAAGTGTGTTATCGTTTTTTAGAAAGAGTGCAAATCTTACTCCAAGAGATGCTGTTTTACAATCTTCAAATAACAGAACAGGGGTTGTGATATTTTTTGTTGTATCATTTTCAGCGTTACACCAACCTGCCATTTCTTCGGCTTTTCCTAACACATATACCCTTCCGTCATTTGTCAGATAAAGTAATATTCCGCTATAAACTTCTAAATGTATTATATTATTTGCATTTATATTTGTTTTAGTCCAATCATCATAATAAGCAAATATATCTTCGCCAAGCAAACCCAAGCTATTTTCTTTTCTGCAATAGAGTTCACCATCAACAATTTGGTATTCTCCACCGCCCCACTCACTAAAAGTGTTGTACGTTATTTCAATTTCTTTTTCTTTATTAACTTTGCCAGAGTTGATGATATGACATCCGGTAAAAGAAAAAACAAGTGCGAGTAACAATAATAATGATATTACTTTTTTCATACAAATCATTCCTCTTGCTAAAAAACTATGATTTAACAACTACTTTTCGGGCGATTCGTGAATCGCCCCTACATATTCTGTATTTTGCACTTTTTGTTTAATTCAACACTGTTCCGCTTTGTTGTGAGTTTGTCACCCCTGAGCCTGAATTGAAATATGCTTCATAAACATCTCGCACGTAATTGCCCAAACCACCTGATGTAACATTTTCAATTGCGATTACAACTGCAATCTGTGGGTCATCAGCAGGAGCATAAGAAATCATAAAACCGTTTGTAAACTCAACTGTTGCACCATTGACTTTTCTCTTTGCTTCGGCTGTACCTGTTTTTGCAGCAATCTGATATGGAAGTCCTTGGAATGCTGCTTGTGAGCTACCCATCATCACCATACCATCACGGACAGTCTGTAATGAACTTCTTGAAAATTCATATTGAGTTAAAACTTCTGGCTGTGCTTCATAAAGAGTTTGTGAATAATCCGCTGATTTAATACTCTTTACAAAATGCGCTTTATATTTTGTTCCACCGTTGGCAAGGGTTGAAACATAAGCTACCAACTGAATTGGTGTGAACAGGTTATCAGCTTGTCCGATAGCCGCCTGAACAGTATCACCGGGATACCACACAAGACCTTGAGCCTGTCTTTCTTCAGGGCCTGCAACAATACCCGTTGCTTCTGTAAGTTCAACACCTGTCTTGCTACCTAAACCGAGCATTTTAAAATATTCATTCATTTTTGAAATGCCAAGCTGACGACCAACTTCATAGAAGAAGATGTTGCAAGAATAGCGAAGTGCTTGTTTAACATTGATTTCGCTACCTGCGTGACCACCAACGTTATAACATCTAAACGGAATATCGCTAAAGAATGTATATAAACCAGTACATTTAATTCTTTGGTCTGCCGTAATAATTCCCTCTTCAAGTCCTGCAAGGGCAACTGCGGGTTTTACAGTTGAACCGGGTTCATAAGTACTGCGCAATGCTCTATTCCAGAGTGGCGCGGTCTGGTCTTTGTTAAGGGCCACGATATTTTCCTTATAAGTGTTCAAATCGTATGACGGATATGTTGCACAAGCAAGAACAGAGAAATCTTTGACATCCATTACAACGATGCTACCTGCTGCCGCAACATTTTTTGTGCCCTTCGTACTATCAATTCGAGCAGCTAAAAGGTCTTGGACTTTTTTCTGAAAATCGGCTTTAATTGTCAGAATAACATTATTGCCATTCTGTGGATTTTTTGTAACTGTTGTTGTTTTTGTGCCATCGCTATTAACAGTTGTTGTCACTTTTCCGTTTGTGCCACGAAGTTCATTCTCCATAGCATTCTCTATACCGAATTTACCGATTTTATCAGTCATTCCATATGACTTTAATTTGAGCTCTTCTTTTTGCTCTTCGGTAAGGCTTTCGTCTTTAAGCTTTTCTTTATATTCTGCTGTTACTCTGTCATATTCGTCTGCGCTGATATAATCATAATAACCGATTATATGTGGTGCAATTGTGCCGTCATAAAAAGCGCGCCCTGTATCAACACGAATTTCAATTCCACGATAGAATCTGCTTTGTTCTTTGAGAAACGCAACAAGAGTATCAGGCACATTCTCTGCTAATGTGAAAGGATTTGACTTTGAAAAATCACCTTTTCTCATTTCAAAAAGGATTCCACCAACTTTTAAGATTTCTTCTGTTGTCATATTCTGGAATTCATAGAATTCACAAAGTGCATCATAGCAATTCTTCGCAGTTGCATAGAAATTGAGATTAAGATAATCTTTTTGAATTAGATATTTCTTGTCTTTTGCACTATCTTCTGCAAAGACAAATTTACCATTTGAATAAACAATGGGCAATGAACTTTTATATTCAATCCCGTTTTGTTCGAACAATCTCACCAAAGAAAGCAAAATTTCATTTCTTTCTGCTTTTTTAGACGAAGATGGAAAATACGACGCGTCAATATAAATAGAGTTTGAGCGGACATTATAAACCAACGCTTGCCCCGTGCTATCCAAAATTTCACCGCGCAGAGCATCAATTTCTGATGACGCAGATGACAAAGAAATTGCTTGTGCTTTATATTCGTCACGGTCAATAATCTGTATTCTAAAAAGGTCGGCAATGAAAATAGAAACAACCAACAAAACTGCAACGATAAACGCAGTTGTTCGCATTTTAAAGCTATATGTGTTTCTCATTTTCTCACCGTCCTTTTAATATTCTGTATAAATATTTGCAAATTTTGTGCTCACGGCACGGATAATTACATACCACAAAGGTGTTAATACAAGTGAATAAATCGCCATTGGGAAATAATAGCGCACAAAAATTTCGCCTGAGCCATCAATACCCCTTGCAGAGATAAAGAATAACACATAGGTCACACAATAAAACAAGGTGACTGCGCTATTCATCATTATATAAGTAATTATATTGTTGCGCATAAATACTCTTAATAAAAATCCACAGATTGCACAAGCAACTGCTAAATACACCGCGTTGTATCCGTCGGCAGTAACCGTTACCGTATCCCACAAAGCACCTGCAAAAAGCCCTGCAACTGCACCGATAACTTCACCCTCATACATTGCGATACAAACTGCCACAGATATTAAAAGTATTGGCCTTATTCCTGCGATTTCGGGAAAAATCATCAAAGAATTCTGCAAAAGATGAGCACACAATATAATTAAAGTAAAGACGCCATATCTTTTTAACTTTATTTTCGTTTGTTGTGTCATATTTATAATCCTTATTCTTCGTCAAACGCTGTGATTACAAAACAGTCGTGAATATCTTTTGAATCCACAGAAAGTTGCAAATTAGCATAAGATGATAATTCAGTCTGACTTTGTTCAACTATTGTAACTGTACCGATAATCAAATCTTTTGGGAAGATGCCACCTGTACCTGAAGTACAGATAATACCACCCTTTGAAACTGATGTGTTTCTGTCAAGACCTGTCAAACGGCAGTTGCCATTGTGAGTTGATGAAACATAACCAAGCTCGCCTGTTCTAATGTCATAAGCTGCCACATTGACTGATGGGTCAAAAACAGAGCGCACAACTGCAGATGTTGGATTAACTTCTGTAACAACACCGATAAGATAATCACTATAAATTACTGCGTCGTTTACCTTTATGCCATCTTTTGAGCCTTTATTTATTGTGAATGAGCCGAAGATGTCGGCAGAGTCACGACCGATTATAGTTGAATAAACCCAAGTATAGTCAGGATTTTTCTCGCGAACATCGAGAAAAGCTTCATAAGATGCTAATTGTTTTTTAGTTTTTTCATAATCAACCAACTGACTCTGATATTCAGCAACCTGTTGTTCAAGCTCTGCAACACGGTCACGATAAGTGTTAGCTGACACAAATCCACCTTTAAAATCTTCAAATTCTGTTGAAATATATGATGCTACTTTTGTGAGTGGTGAAACTATCACTTCAACAACCTTTGTCAAAGGTGATGTTGCCGTGCTTGAAACTGTTGCTAAAATAGTTGCAATCACAAGCACCACTGCCACAGAAAGCAGAACTTTAAAGGTTGTGCTTTTGAAGAAATTACTCATTTAAATCTTCTCCGATATTTTATTAGATGTTTCCTCTTTCAAGGGAGTAGCCCATACCTGTTGCAACGCAATCAAGTGGGTCAACAGCCACATGAACAGGGATTTTTGTTTCTTCTGAAATAAGTTTATCAAGTTCGCGAAGGAGTGCGCCACCACCTGAAAGCATTATTCCGTTATCAACAATATCTGCAAGTAATTCTGGTGGAGTTTTTTCAAGAGTTGAGCGAATTGTTTCAAGAATTTGTGAAAGTGGCTCGCTGAGTGCTTCTCGAACTTCTTCTGATGTAATTTCAATATTTTTTGGAAGTCCGTCAATCAAGTTTCTTCCACGAATATCCATTGCGCCTTCACCGTCATAGCTATAAGCAGAGCCGATTTTCATTTTTACCTCTTCTGCTGTGCGCTCGCCGATTAACATATTATGCTTTTTGCGTATGTATTCAATAATTGCTTCATCAAAATCATTGCCTGCAACACGAATTGACTTCGCAGTAACAATATCACTATATGAAATAACTGCAACTTCTGTTGTACCGCCACCGATATCAACAATCATACTTCCCACTGCTTCTGAAATAGGAAGACCTGCGCCCTTTGCTGCTGCAAGTGGTTCTTGAATAAGTGAAGCGTATTTTGCACCTGCATTTCTTGCTGCATCATGCACAGCTTTTCTCTCAACTTCTGTAATACCTGATGGAACACAGATAAGCACGCGAGCACGGCTGAATGGTGAACGCTTGATTGCTTTTTTTATGAATTCTTTAAGCATTTCTGATGTGATTTCAAAGTCGGCAATAACGCCGTTTTTCAATGGACGAACCGCTGAGATTGAGCCGGGTGTTCTGCCTATCATTGCCTTTGCTTCGTTACCAACTGCAACAACTGTTGGAGGGTCTGTTTTTTCATTGACCGCAACAACAGATGGCTCTCTTGTAACAATGCCTTTTCCTTTAAGATAAACCACTGTATTAGCAGTTCCTAAATCTATTCCGATATCTTGTGCGAAGAGCATTTCAACATCTCCAATTCATAATAATTTGAAAACATAAATAATCTATTTTATTATATCAAAAATGCGGGTATTATACAATACCCGCAAGAAAAAATTAACATTTTGTTTTTTTAGTTATATTTTCTTTTCTTCTTTGTATCAATTAGAACAATCGCAAACATACAAGTCATTGAAAGCATTACACAAACAATATAAATATTATAATTTTCATAACTGTCCGTATTTGGGATTACAGGGTTATTGTTTTTATCTGTATTTTTATTATCTTCTGTATTCTCTTTATTGTCAGTAACATTTTGATTTGTATTGTTTTGTGTATTATCTACATTGTCTTTGTTGTCTGTGTCTTCTTTATCGACAGGTGCGTTTTCAGGTGGTTGTTTTTCGTTTTCGTCGCCTTGTGGTGGCGAGTAAATTTCGTATTGAAGATTCACTGTATCGCAGTAGTTACCAACACCCTCAACTGCAACAAAAGCAATACCTACACCTTTATTGTTAGAATAAGTTACAATATAGTCTTCGCCCTTAACAAGTGTTGTACCATTTTTCACTACGCTGATTTTAGGCTCAACTGCAACACCGTTATATTCCATATTACCGCTTACTGAAATGTCTTGTTCGGTAATCTCACAAGGAAGAATTGTAAAATTATAACTTCTTTCGCCCTCATAAAGACCCATACCGATTATTGTGACCGTTGCTGTACCTGCATTCACATTATTCTGTAGTGAAACGGTATAGTCAACACCCTCGGTGAGTAGCTCTGTACCAAAATAGACTTCCATTTCAGGTTTGAGTTCAGTTCCGTCATAGGTTTCGGTCATTTCAGTTTCAGAGAACACTGTAAATGAGTAAACGCTGTTTTTGTTGATGTTAAAGGTTTGCTTTACAACACCGCTGTAATTACCAATACCGCTGATTACCACAGTTGCAACACCTTTTTCAACGTTGTTCTCGTATTTCACAGTATAATCAACATCTTTTACAAGAACAATGTCACCAAGAGCAACTGCTACAACCGGAGTGATTTCATTACCTGTGTATGTCTGGTCGGAAATTATAGAAACCGTTGCATTTTCAAGGCTCTTACCGAAAATTCTAAACTGAACACGCTGTGTACCGCAGAAGTTGCCCATACCGTAAATTACTATTGTACCATAACCTGAATTTACATTTTCAAAGTAGCGGATTTCATAGTCAACGCCTTCAACAAGCGTGAATCCGTTCCATTTTATCACGGGCTTTGGTGTAAGCTCTTCACCTGTGTAAATCATATCGTTATTCTTTGAAACGGTAGCCTCGGTAATATCACGACGAACAATATTGTAGTAACAATCAACCGTACCTGTGTAATTGCCCAATCCTTTAATTGTAAAGAACATTGAGCCGGCGTTTGTGCCATTGTTGTATGTAATTGTGTAGTCAATGCCCTCTGCGAGTTCTATGTCACCATTCTTGACAACAACTTTAGGTCTTACTGCTTCACCTGAATACTCGTTGTCCACTACATATTCAACGGTGAGGGTTGAAGCATCTCTTTTTGTAATTGTGAAAGATGTACCCATTTCAGGAATCCCCTCAAAATTACCGACGAAAACAACCTTTACCAATCCTTTTCCTACTTCGATATTGTCACTATATACCAATATATAATCTCGTTCTTGCACAAGATTCATTGTACCTATGCCAACTATAACGCTTGGACAAATTTCTTTTCCTGTATAAGCACACACACCACCATCAACAACATTTATATTGATGGTATTACAAGGAATATCATATATCTGTGCGTAATTATATGCCTCACTATCTTCTCCGCAATAGAAAGTAAGTTTATCGCAATTGTAGAAAATGGTTTCACTATTATTTCTAAAATAACCATTAGCTGTGCCGAATACGACTGTTGTCAATTCAGTACAGTTTGCAAAAGCAGAATCAAAGATATTATAGTTATTCAATAAAGAAATGTGTTTAAGGTTTTTACAATCTGAAAATGCACCTTTCTTAATATACACGGTCTTCTTCAAATCAATTTCTTCAATCTGACTACCATGGAACATATTGATTGCTATTACATTAAAGTAACCATCTCTGCAAGTAAATTTTTCGATAGAAGAATACTCAAAAGCATATTGTGACTGAAATTGAGAATATATATCGTCACCTTGAACAGTAAAATCTGCAACCGGTTTACCGGTCAGTTCAAGCTCTTTAATATACTGTGTTTTTGAAAATGCGTATTCATAAATTCTTATTTCCTTATCAGCGGGAACAACACTTGCGGTTGAATAGCTTGCATCTGTTTTGTATGCAGGATATTTTAACAAACCAATAAAGTTAGAACCACCGTAATCAGAATAATTGTAATACAATACTCCGTCATGTGAGAAATACAATTTATTTTCGGGTGCTACATCTATTCTTTCTAATCCGTCAAGAGTCGGTAAGCCGATTGATTCAGGACGAGATTGGAATTTAGGTCCAAGATAAAGATATTTAACATTTGTGCAACCCATAAATACATTTTCGGTTGTCAGGTCGTAATCCTTAAACCAATCCATATTATCAGGAAGAACTATTTTATCAAAACCTGTGCAATTAGCGAAAGCGTAACTGCCAATTTCATGTATTGTAAATTCGGTAAATTTATCAAATGAAGTAAGTGCTGAGCAACCATAAAAAGCACACAATTCAATTTCAAGCCATTTGCTTTTATCAAGCAAAGCTAACACTTCATCAGTTGCAATTGATTTACAGTTAAAAAATGCACCTGCAGATATTTCGTTACTGCTTGTTCCTGTTCTTACAACCCTTGAATCAATTGTTGTAAGTTTTTCGCAGTTCTTGAACATATAGTCAGCAATTACCCAGTTTGAAAGGAATGTAACTTTTTCAAGATTTACACAATCATTAAACATATATTCTGCAGTATTTTTTCTTACAATTGCTTCTTTCAAGTTTGTGCAACCATCAAACAAATATGAAGAACCATTACCAACTGTGGCTTTTTCAAGTTTTTTACAATTTGCAAAAACATCGTCAACCAATTTAACTGTGTCAGGAATATCAATCTCTGTAAGCGCTGTATTTTCGAAAGCATATCCTCTTATTTCGCTTAACACTTCAAAATTAACCTTATCAAGACTTGTGCAATCTGCAAACATTCCCTCATAAACTACACCGTAGTTTTCAGAAAAAGTTACCTCTTTAAGTTTTTCACATCCATAAAACACTCCATCAGGATATGTAATTTCTACTTTACCACCTGAATATTTTGTTTCTTCAAGATATGGTTTACCGTCAATTACAACGCTCTCAAGTTCAAGTGAATAGTCAAATGCACAAGGTCCAACAAGAACGCCTTCAGGAATATACAAGGTTTTTATGCTTGTGCTTGAAAATGCTGAAAAACCAATTGTGCAATCGCTGACATTTCCGAATGTGATTGTTTCAACATTGATGCAGTCACCAAAAGCCCACGGGTCAATAGTTTTTACATTATCAGGAATATAAATTTCTTTTAAGGCATAGTTACTACAAAAAGCAGACCAACCAATTTCAACAAGACTCTCTGGCAAATCTATACTTTCAATATTCTCGCAATCACCAAAAGCTGAATCACTGATTTTTGTAACAGCGTCAGGGAAAACAACACTTTTAATGTTAAGATTTTCTCTGAAAACTCTTGGTCCTATTTCTGTAACGGTATAACCCTTTATTGTTTCGGGAATAACCAAATCAATTGCTGTTCTTTCTGATTCAAAGCCTGTAATTCTTGCATTAGTTTCGTCAAGAACAACATACTCATAAATATCACCTGTTGGGTCTTGATACCTGTTTGCTTTAGTTGCCGCACTGCTTTGTACTGCAAATACTGTAAACAATGAAATAATTATTATGAGTAAACTTAAATATTTTGCGATTTTCTTCATATCAGTTAGCCTCCTTTACTCTGATTAAATAGCTGAATGAACAGCCCTCATACTCTACTGTTATTATTCGGTTTGCGGGTGTTTCTGTTGAAAATCCGTAAACATTGCATTCGTCAATCGAAATTTGTTTTATTTCGCCATTATCATAGTGTGCGGTGATTTTAAGTCCGCTAAAATTGGCAGTTTCACCCACTATATAATTCCGTTTGAAACTGTCTGTAAATTCACCCGTAAGTTTAATTACTATTGGTGCGGCTGTTGCATCTTCATTAACTCTTGTAAAAGGCTCTGCCGTTGCAGTTTCTGTTGCAGTTTCCTTGGGTGTTGTTGTAGGGCTTAAAACTTCAGATAAATTAGGATTAATTGGAGTAATCTGTGGTTTTGGTTTTACCGTACCCTCCTGCTTTCCAACCTTTTCGGTTGTGCTTTCTGTCGTTTCCTCACTTACATCTTCAGTTGTTGTTTCTGTAGTTGCTGTGGTTGTTGAATTATCAATTTTTGTTTCGTCTGTAAAGATGTTTTGTACTGCTGATGCGACATATTCAATCATATCATATCCAGTTGCTTTTTCAGTAATTGTATTAGCTGAAATTACAAAAGCCATAACAGCACAAGCTGTAAGGGTAATTTTCATAGCAAGGCTTAAATTTTTCCATTTTTTATTGCCAGTAATACTATTGGTAAATTCATCAACTGTTTGAAGTTTCCAAAATACTCGAGCAACACCTTTTTCATCATACAACTCGTTTAATGCATCAGTATAAGCATCAATTAAATCAAAATCAATTTCATCATCTGCTTTTGCAAGTTCAATATCTATAAGTTCATTCATAGCTATAATAAGTTCTTGACGAAATAAGTTATCATTAAAAATGTTAT
>CALEJD010000015.1 GCA_937898195.1 uncultured Clostridia bacterium
GCTGAGTACCAGGTTCACCGATTGACTGAGCAGCGATAATACCAACTGCTTCACCAACTGTTACAGGGTTACCTGTTGCAAGGTTTGCACCATAGCACTTGATACATACGCCGTGTTCAGAGTCACAAGTGAGAAGTGAACGAATCTTGATTCTGCGGTCTGCAGGATTTTCTCTTGCGTTAACCATTTCTGCAACGACTTTAGCCTTTTCTTCTGTAATCATTTCATCCTTAGATGCAATAACGTTGCCGTCAGCATCAACGAAATCTTCAAGAAGGAAACGACCTGTAAGTCTTTCATACAATGGTTCAATCATTTCTTTGCCTTCTGTGATATCGTAAACTTCGATACCGTCATGGCAATGACAATCTTCTTCACGGATGATAACATCTTGTGAAACGTCAACAAGACGACGAGTAAGGTAACCAGAGTCAGCTGTACGAAGAGCTGTATCGGCAAGACCTTTACGAGCACCACGAGAAGAAATGAAGTATTCGAGAACGTTAAGACCTTCACGGTAGTTAGCACGAATTGGAACTTCGATTGTTTTACCTGCTGTATTAGCGATAAGACCACGCATACCAGCAAGCTGACGAAGCTGAGCCTTAGAACCACGGGCACCAGAGTCAACCATCATATAGATTGGGTTTGTTTCGCCAAGTCCTTCAAGAATACCTGAAGAAACTTCATTTGTTGTTTCTTCCCAAACCTTGATAACTGCTCTTGAACGTTCTTCTGCACTATAAAGACCCATATTGTAGTAATCATTGATAACGTCAACCTGAGCTTCAGCATTTGCGAGCAAGTCTTTCTTTGTTTCAGGAATCTTTGCGTCACAAACAGCAACTGTGATACCACTCTTTGTTGAGTATTTAAGACCTTGAGCCTTAATCTTATCAAGCATTTCAGCAGCAACTGTTACGCCGTGAACTTTGATACATTTATCAATAATCTTACCAAGTCCACCCTTCTTAACAAGGAAGTCAACTTCAAGTGCAAACGCATTTGCTGGGTCTGTTCTGTCAACAAAACCTAAATCCTGTGGAATTGGATTATTGAAAATCACACGACCAAGAGTTGTTTCAAGGAGAGTTGTTGCCATCTCACCTTCAACTTCTTTAGTCATACGAATCTTAATTTTTGCGTGAAGTGTAATGTCGCCTTCGTCATAAGCCATAACAGCTTCATCAACATTACGGAATACTTTGCCTTCACCTGGTTCGCCTTCCTTAACCATTGTAAGATAGTATGAACCAAGAATCATATCCTGTGTAGGAACTGCAACTGGTTTACCATCTGATGGTTTGAGAAGGTTGTTAGCAGCGAGCATAAGAAGTCTTGCTTCTGCCTGTGCTTCTGCTGAAAGTGGCACGTGAACAGCCATCTGGTCACCGTCGAAGTCAGCGTTGAACGCTGTACATACGAGTGGGTGAAGTTTGATAGCTCTGCCCTCAACGAGAACAGGTTCAAATGCCTGAATACCAAGTCTGTGAAGTGTTGGAGCACGGTTAAGCATAACTGGATGGTCTTTGATTACTTTTTCAAGTGCATCCCAAACCTCTGTTCTTGCACGTTCTACCATCTTCTTAGCAGACTTCATATTGCCTGTTGCACCTGTATCAACAAGGTTCTTCATAACGAATGGTTTGAAGAGTTCAAGTGCCATTTCTTTAGGAAGACCACACTGATAGAGTTTAAGTTCAGGACCAACAACGATAACTGAACGACCTGAATAGTCAACACGTTTACCGAGAAGGTTCTGACGGAAACGACCCTGCTTACCTTTAAGCATATCAGAGAGAGATTTGAGTGCTCTGTTGTTTGGACCAGTAACAGGTCTGCCACGACGACCATTGTCGATAAGAGCGTCAACTGCTTCTTGAAGCATTCTCTTTTCGTTTCTTACAATAATATCAGGAGCATTAAGCTCTAAAAGTCTCTTAAGACGGTTGTTTCTGTTGATAACACGTCTGTAAAGGTCGTTAAGGTCAGATGTTGCAAAACGACCACCGTCAAGCTGAACCATTGGACGAATATCTGGTGGAATAACTGGGATTACATCCATAATCATCCAAGAAGGTTTGTTGCCTGACTGTTTGAAAGCTTCAGCAACTTCAAGTCTCTTGAGAATTCTTGTTCTCTTCTGACCTGTTGCATCTGTAAGCTCTTCACGGAGTTCTTTGCAAAGTGCTTCAACATCAACTTCTTCAAGAAGAGTTTTGATTGCTTCAGCACCCATTGCTGCTTTGAACTCGTCATCATATTTTTCTACCATATCAAGATACTCTTTTTCGCTGAGTATCTGATTCTTTTCAAGTTCTGTGTCACCTGGGTCAGTAACAATATATCTTGCGAAATAAAGTACTTTTTCAAGGTCTCTTGGAGAAATGTCAAGAATGAGACCCATTCTTGATGGAATACCCTTGAAATACCAGATATGAGAAACAGGAGAAACGAGTTCAATGTGTCCCATTCTTTCACGACGTACTTCTTTTCTTGTTACTTCAACGCCGCAGCGTTCACAAACTTTACCCTTATAACGGATTTTCTTATATTTACCGCAATGACATTCAAGGTCCTTCTGAGGTCCAAAAATTCTTTCGCAGTAAAGACCGTCTTTTTCGGGCTTTAAGGTACGATAGTTTATTGTTTCGGGCTTTTTAACCTCACCGTAAGACCACTCTCTAATCTGGTCAGGAGAGGCAAGACCGATTTTTATTGCTTCAAATGGTTTCTTTTCCATTAAATATAGCCCTTCTTCCTTTATCTAAAATGAGATTAAGTCAATCAAAATTCTTCGTCCATCATATCGTCATCGTCGAAATCAAGTGATGTCATTTCTTTGTAGAAATCAGAATCATCATCTTCGTCAACTTCACTGCCGTCTTCGTTATCAAGAACGAATCCGTTATCATAAGTTGCGTCATTGATTTCTTCGAATTGGATATCGGAATCTGCTGGTGGAACGAAATCAAAATCGTCATTATCGAAACCATTCTTGATGTCGATATCTTCACCATTTTCGTCAAGCACATGAACATCGAGTGCAAGTGCCTGAAGTTCTTTGATAAGAACCTTGAATGACTCCGGAACTCCGGGTTTCGGAATGTTGAGACCCTTAACAATAGCCTCATATGTCTTACGACGTCCTGTAAGGTCGTCAGATTTAACTGTAAGAATTTCTTGAAGTGTATAAGCTGCGCCGTATGCTTCAAGTGCCCAAACTTCCATTTCACCGAAACGCTGACCACCGAACT
>CALEJD010000016.1 GCA_937898195.1 uncultured Clostridia bacterium
CTCCAGTTGCTGACTAATTTAAAAATAAAAAAAGACCGTTGAGTTTTCTCAACGGTCTTTTTTTATTTTGATTTATTTTGTTGCCTCATCTAATAACTTCAATATTTCTTCTCTTGAGAAAACATACTTTTTGTTGCAGAAATAGCAACTAACTTCTGTTTGCTCATCTTCTGCCATTTCACGAAGTCCATCTTCACCAGCACCAATAAGTGCAGCAGTAACTCTTTCAACAGAGCAGTCACATTTATACTCAACATTTTCTCTGTCAAGGAAGTGCATTTTAAATTCAGGAAGTACTGCTTCACAAATTTGTTCAGGAGTAAGACCATCTGCAAGCATTGTTGTAACTGGCTTAAGATTTTGAAGACCTTTTTCAACAAGCGTAATTGTTTGCTCGTCTGCAGTAGGGAGTAATTGGATTAAAAATCCACCTGCAAGGAGCACATTTTCAGTTTCAGGGTCAACAAGCACGCCTAAAGCACAAACTGTTGGTGTTTGCTCACTTGCAGCATAGTAAGCAGTAATATCCTCTGCAACCTCACCACTTAAAATAGGAATTTGAGCACAGTAAGGCTCTTTAAGACCTAAATCTTTAATAACAGTTAAAAATCCGTCTTTACCAATAGCACCTGAAACATCAAGCTTACCCTTTTCGTTTAAAGGAAGATTGATTTTGCTATCACCAATATAGCCTTTAACCTCGCCCTTTGAGTTTGCAACTGCAACAACAGGAGAAGCAGGACCACCACCGTTAAGCTTTAATGTAACAGTATCCTTTTCACCTTTTAAAAGAATGCCCATCATAGAGCCTGCAGTAATAAGTCTGCCAAGAGCAGCAGAGCAAACCTTTGAGGTGTTGTGTATTTCTTGCATCTCTCTAACCATTTCAGTTGAGTTAACTGCAAGCACATATAAAGTACCGTCGTCGGAAATCATTCTAACAAGTTCGTTCATTTTAATTCATCCTTAAAAATTGTTTTAGTCTTTTTTGCCACAAAAGTAACTCTTTGTGAGTCATAAGTCACTTCGTTGTCTGTGTAATCATCATAGCATCCTAAAAGCTCAAATCCGCAATCATTGAGCATTTCAATAATTGTGCAGATATCGTATGAGTACTCTGAAAATGCTTCGTTATATCTTTGATAGTTGTCGTCATCTTCATTTTTGATGAAGAAATCAAGTTCAATGTCAGTTTTGAAATTTTTATCGTCATAACTATTGTGCCAGATGCAATAAACTTCATCCATATCATAGAAGAAAACATTGTCACCAAGAATTTTCTTGTGTTTATATGGTGTGTTCATATCAAAAACAAAAATGCCACCCATATTCATAAAAAGAGAAATTCTCTTGAATGTTTCACGAACTTTTTCAAGGCTATTAATGTGGTTTATGGTGTCAAGACTTGAAACGGCGCAGTCAATTGTGCCATATAAATCAAGATTTTCACCACTCTGACAAAGAAAGATAGCAGGGGAGTCGAGTTCATATTTTTTCTCGTTGGCAACAGCGAGCATATCTTCACTTGGGTCAACACCGATAATCTCATAACCCTTTTCTTCAAGCATAAATGAGAGTGTACCTGTGCCACAACCTAAATCAAGCAAAAGCCCCCCGTTTATCCCGTTCTGAGATAACAGAGAGCATATTCTGTCTGTCATTTGCTGATAATCTACATTATCGGTCAGAATGTCATAGACCGACGAAAAAATATCATAACTCATTTCTTAAGTCTTCCAAAAACAGTATCGTAACCGTCAGCGCCATATTGAAGGCTTCTGTTTACACGGCTGATTGTTGCAGTTGATGCACCTGTTTCAGCAACAATATCATTATAAACTTTCTTTTCTGTGAGCATTTTTGCAACAACACAGCGTTGAGCCATTGAATGAAACTCAGTTAATGTGCAAAGGTCTTCAAAGAAGTTATAACATTCTTCTTCGTTTTTAAGTTGCATAATGCACTGAACAAGAAAATCTGTATTTTCATTTTTAAAAGTCTTTTTCATAATGTATAAAACCTCCGTGGATTCTTACATTAACATTTTAACACATTAAAACCCGAAAGTAAACCACTTTTTATAAAAATAAGTGTAAAATGATTCCGGGAATAACTGAACAGAGATAAAGAATACCTAAAATCTTAAGATTTTCTTTTGCTTTTTTCTTGTTGCGGAATAGAATAAGTAATCCTGCGCCCGCGTTTGTGCAAAGTCCTGCAATAAGTGAGCCGAAACTGAGCGTACCACTTATATAAAGTTGTGTGAGCAAAATTGACGATGCACAGTTAGGGATAAACCCTATAATTGCTGACAGAAATGGCTGAAAAACAGATTCTGAAAGCAAAAGGTGAGAGAATGTGTCAGTGCCTATAAAAGCAACAAAAAGGTCAATTATAACGGTGAATAAAAGTAAAAATCCAAAAACTTTAACTGTGTGGATTAATGCAGGGCGTAACACTCCACTTTCTTCATCACAACCACAATGGTCTTGCTCGCAAAGGTCGTGAGAATGGTGATGATGTGAGTGATGATGCTTCTTTTCAATGAAATAAATAACATAACCGCAAATAAGGGCAATAATTATTTTTGTAATAAGCAGTTTAAAAATCTCAAATGCACCGTTATGAGCCGTGGCAAGAAGAATAATTGCTTCGTCAGATGTGGCAAGAAAAACTGCAATAAGAGTGCCAAGAGTGATAACACCACTTGAATAAAGGTTTGCACTCAATACTGAAAATCCACATTGTGGCACACAACCTAAAACTGTGCCGATAAATGGACCTGCAATGCCTGTGCGAGTGAAAATATGCTTGATTTTATCCTGCGCTCTGTGTTCTAAAAATTCAATTACTAAAAAAGCAATAAATAAAAAAGGAAGAGCTTTAAGAGTATCAGCAACAGCGTCAAGAAGAACATCAAAAATACCGCTGAGTGAAAAAACGGGTACTTCGATGTGTGTATGTAAAAATGTTGTCATTATGTGTTCTCCTTCGAGATGGGGATAAATATATTTATTCAAAACTAATCATTTTTTCAACGGCGTCTGCCATAACCTTGTGACCAAGATTTGTTGGGTGTATTCCGTCAATAGCAAGGTCTTTTGGAGCATATTTTTTCTGTGCTTCATAAAAAACTTCTTGCATATTAAGTACCAATGCGCCGTGTTCAAGCGCTATATTTTCAATTATATCGCCATATTCGTCAACTTTTTGGTGGAATGGCAATTTAGCCTCAACAGCATCAGTCATAAATGGCATTATACCAAGAACTTGTGTGTCAGGCAATTCTGCTTTGAGTCTTCGATAAACCTCGCGAATGTGTGGCTCCATCGGGCGCACAAGTGGTGGATAATCTTCAGGCACATAGTTTTCCCAAGCATCATTAATACCAATAAGCATAATAATTACATCAGGCTTTAAGTTTATGCAGTCTTTTGTAAGTCGGTCATAAACGTGATATGTACGGTTGCTCGCAATACCTTTAATCTCAACTTTTATGTCTTTGCTATACTTTTTAAATCTCTTTTTAAGTTGCAAAGCATAAATGTTTCTTCCTCTGATGTCTTTCATCATACGAAAATTAAATTTTGGGTCAGTTATACTGTCACCAATAAATAAAATTTTACTATCTTTTTTGATATGAATTTTATCCATAATCTCACTTGCCTTTTTGATAATAAAAAAAGTATAGCATAATTATATAAAAATCTCAATATTGAACATAAAAATCCCCACCGATTTATCGATGGGGATTTTTGTGTTCATTGTTTATTCCGTAATGAAATTATTTCATTTCAGCGATTGCTGCCTGTGGGGCAACGAAGAAATGTAGGAATAAAATATGTTTTATTTTAATCTTTTGTTAAACAAAAATGCGTTTTGCCTTGTTGGTTTGATATAATTTAAATGTGCAAAGGCATCTTCGTTTGTAATAATATTTTTTGGAGCAAATACTTTTGATTGAATCTCTTCATATGTAAATTTCCATAATGAAATCTGATGTTTGACATTCTTAATGTGATAATCTACAGGAATATCTTTTCTTTTATAAATCCCTTGTTTTTCCCAAATTTGAAATTTTAAAGTAGCCATTTGGTCTCTTAATTTTTCTATTGCAGAAAGTTTGTAACTGATTTCATCGTTGATGTTGTTTGCAACTTCAATAAGCTCACCAAAATTCACATATATATTTTTATCATATTGTTCTAATGCAACTGGCAAAATTAATGCACCTGATTTTTGAGCAACTTCGATAATTCCAAACGGTAAAGGTAATACAGGTAAGTTTCCACTTAAATTCCATGTTCCCTCAACAAACCACATTATATTACCCTTTTTGTTGAGTGTTTTTATTGCCTTTTCTTTTGCATTTTTAGTATCTTCTTTGTTGAATTTATCTAAATATATAATTCCGTGCAATTCAAGGAAAAATCCATCCAAATTTCCGTGAACATTTTCAAAATCTCCAGACAACAAATAAAAATGTCTCTTCAATATTTGCGCACTGATTTCTATATCCACTTTACCGATGTGAGTGATACAGAAAATTATAGGTCTTTTAGTTTTCGCTTTCATTTTGTTTAAGCGAATTACTTTGTACCCACTTAATATATTTCTAAGAGTTATTACTACCCATAATAACGGATGAAATAATAATCTGATTTTGTGATTAAGGTTGTTTTTTTTAGATTTTTCAAACCTCAATCTCTCATGAGATAATTCAGCCATTTTATAAACACATCCCCATAAAACAAAAAGTGCGCCCACCGAAGCAGACGCACAAAAAACGCAAACTCCGATAGTCGCCAAACTAATTCAATATAACAAGCACTAATGTCCCTAACATTGATGGAATCTGCATTTTTATCAAATTCTATTTATTAGGAACAAAACAAAAATATAGCAAAAGAGAACACTATTCCCTTTGAAATAATGCTTTTATCGTTATATTCAATTAGTTTGGCACTATTAAGTTTACCATATATTCTGCAATAATTCAATATTAACTTTAATATACAAAAATCCCCTTGGATTTCTCCAAGGGGACTAATTGTTTATTTATGAACTAAGTTAAACTTATTTCATGTCAGCGATTGCTGCCTGAGCTGCTGCGAGGCGAGCAATTGGAACACGGAATGGTGAGCAAGATACATAGTTGAGGCCAATCTTGTGGCAGAATTCAACTGAAACAGGGTCGCCGCCGTGTTCACCACAGATACCGTAGTGAAGGTCTTTGCCGCTTGCCTTACCCTTAGCAACTGCCATTTCCATAAGAGCGCCAACGCCGCTCTGGTCAAGCTTTGCAAATGGGTCGTTTTCGAAAATCTTGCAATCATAATATGCTGTAAGGAACTTACCAGCGTCGTCACGGCTGAAGCCATAAGTCATCTGTGTAAGGTCGTTTGTACCGAAGCAGAAGAAGTCAGCTTCTTTAGCGATTTCGTCAGCTGTGATACATGCTCTTGGGATTTCAATCATTGTACCAACTTCGTAAGCGAGGTCTGCGCCTGCTGCTGCGATTTCAGCGTCAGCTGTTTCAACAACAACTTTCTTAACGAACTTAAGTTCTTTAACGTCGCCAACAAGTGGAATCATGATTTCTGGAACAAGGTTCCAATCTGGATGAGCTTTCTTAACGTTGATTGCTGCGCGGATAACAGCCTTTGTCTGCATTGCTGCGATTTCAGGATATGTTACTGCAAGACGGCAACCACGGTGACCCATCATTGGGTTGAACTCGTGAAGAGAAGCGATGATAGCTTTGATATCTTCAACTGATTTGCCCTGTGAATCAGCAAGGAGCTTGATGTCAGCTTCTTCTGTTGGAACGAACTCGTGAAGAGGTGGGTCAAGGAAACGAATTGTAACTGGGTTACCCTGAAGAGCTTCGTAGAGCTTTTCAAAGTCGCCCTGCTGATAAGGAAGAATCTTATCAAGAGCTGCTTCTCTTTCTTCAACTGTATCTGAACAAATCATTTCACGGAATGCTGCGATTCTGTCAGCTTCGAAGAACATGTGCTCTGTAC
>CALEJD010000017.1 GCA_937898195.1 uncultured Clostridia bacterium
CTCGTAAAGACCAGTTTATTACTGCTATGGATGATGACCTTAACACAGCAGATGCTATCACAGCAATCTTCGAGCTTGTTAAAGATATTAACACAACAGTTATCACAGATGCACCTAATAAAGAACTTGTAGAAACAGCAACAACTCTTTTTGATGAACTCACAGGTGTTCTCGGTCTTGTTTATAACAGAAAAACAGAAAGCCTTGATGACGAAATCGAAAAACTTATTGAAGCAAGAACTCAGGCTCGTAAAGACAGAAACTGGGCAGAAGCAGACCGTATTCGTGATGAGCTTAAAGCACAGGGCATTGTTCTTGAAGATACACCACAGGGCGTTAAGTGGCATCGCGAATAATCAAGTTCTGTCACAAAATAATGTAACAGAATACTTGTTACAAACAATAGTATATTTATATTTGCCGACGGTAATGACATTGTTACTGTCGGCATATTTTATTGTATCTGTTTTTATGTTGCAGTTATCCAATATTGCTTTTTGTGTATCATAATCATTGCCGGTAAACACACAGCACATATCACAGAAAAAATCGAGAGTATTTGCGATATTTTGTGAGTCAGTAGAAAGCAAAGAAATCCCTTTTATATCATTATTGTTATCTAATGATAGGGTCATAAGTGAAGAATCTAATTCACAGAATAAATTATTATTCTCATTTTCATCAATATGAAGAATAAAGTCAGCGGTATTTAGACTATACTCAAATTGAGAATTCATTCTGTCAACAAACTGCTCTACACCAAATTTATTTTCTTTTGAACAACCACAAAGAAGAATGAGCAAAATGGATATAATTATTAACAACATTTTTTTGAACATATTTATCACCCGATAAATATATGTGGAAAATAAATGCAAGTTTACAATTTTTTTACAAATAATATATTGGATTTTATAATGATTTGTAGTAGAATATCTTTATATTAAAATAGGAAAGTGTGATTTCTTTGCTTAAAAATTTCAAGAAAAAAAGTACGAAAGCAAAAATAGGCATCATTGCATTCATTGTGTTTATGGTGCTTTTGGTGTCTTATGTTCTTTATTCAAACTTTAAACCAGAGCCACCAGCAGAATATGAAATGACAAAAGTGACTTATGGCACAGTTGTTGATACACTCGATGTTGTGGGTAAAGTTGAATCCGGTGTTACTGAAAACTTCGTTGCTATTGAAGGTGTAACAGTTGAAGAAGTGCTTGTAAATGTCGGTGATAAGGTTAATAAAGGCGATAAACTTGCAACATTCAATGTTTCAGGTGCTGCACAGTATCTTGACAGTGC
This sequence comes from uncultured Clostridia bacterium, assembly GCA_937898195.1. GTDB lineage: Bacteria > Bacillota > Clostridia > Oscillospirales > Acutalibacteraceae > Fimenecus. The sequence continues at coordinate 1,300 of CALEJD010000017.1, forward strand.
TAAAAAAGAATATGACAAAGCATTAAAAGATTATAATGATGCAAAGCAGTCAGCGGATAGCAATTCAAAACGCAAGGTTGAATTGGCAAGTGAAATCGATAAAAAGAATGCTGAAATTACTGCAAAGAAAAACGAAATTGCAAAGCTTGAGAAAGAAATAGAAAACAATGAGCCTGTTACAGAAATGACAGGTATCCCTCAAGAGCAGATTGATGCTATTGCAATGCAGATGGCACAAAATGGTGCAACAAAAGAAGAAATTGACGCATTTATCGCATCAGCATCATCAACAAAAGTTCCAGTTGCGTCAACTGATAACTCAAAAACAGAAGAATTGATGCAAAAAAATCTTGAATTGTCACAGCTTAATTCTGAACTTTCATCATTACAAGCAGAAAACGCAGTTGTAAGCACAGGCGATAACGATTCAATGCTTGAAACATTAAAAAAAGTTGCTGATACAAAAGAAATCACATATAAAAATATTAAAGCAATTTATGATTCAATGAAAAACGGTTGGTATGCTGAAAACGACGGTATTGTAACTGTTGTAAACATCAAAGCAGGTGAAAAGTTTGTGCCTGTAGCAACAAACTCATCATCAATTGACATTTCAGCTTTGTTAGGCTCATCAGGTATGGACGCAAACACAACTGATATGATTAACTCTTTGGTGGGTAGCACAAATGGTGCACCAACAGGTACAGGTATCACATTTGAGAGCTATGATGATATGATTGTTTCTGTAACAGTCGGTAAATCAGACCTTCTTAAAATCAAAGTTGGCATGGAAGCCGTTGTTACAAGCCTTGATACTCAGTATGAAGGCGAAGTTGTCTATGTTGGTGCAACTGCGGTTGAATCAAATAGTTTAAACCTTGGCTCACTTATGGGTACAGGTACAGGGGCTAGCGGTGCAGTAGTTAAAGTTAAAATCAAAAATCCTGACGAAAAAATCGTTATCGGATTTGATGTTGACATCAAGATTAAACTTGCAACAGTTGAGAATGTTCTCAAAGTGCCCGTTGAATGTGTATTATATGAAAACGGAAAATACTATGTATTCGTGTTTGATATGGAAGAAGGCGTTGCTGTAAAACGCGAAATCACAAAGGGTACTCTTGATGACACAAGTTATCAGATTGTTGATGGTCTGGCAGAAAATGAAATAGTATTAAAGAGTCCTGACCCTAAGATGGAAGACGGCATAGAAGTCAAAGAGAAAGCTTCATAAGTGGGGTGTAAACTTTGAATATTAAAGAAAACATTAGAATTGCCGTTTTCAGCATCAGAACAAATCTGTTGCGCTCATTACTTACAATGTTGGGTATTATAATCGGCGTTGCTTCTGTTATCTCTATTGTTACAGTCGGTAATGGTGGTCGCGATTATATTGTCGGTATGATTCGTGATATGGGTAACAGTGCAATATCTTTGACAGTTAATACCAAAACTGCAAGTGATGATGACTATTTCACAGATGCTGATATACAGGCAATAAAAAAACTTGACGGTGTGCAATATGCGTCAATGCAGACAATGGCAATGTGCCAGATGTCAGCAAATGACCAAAAAGGATTTTTAATGGGTATCGGTGGTAACACCGATATGCAGAACATTATGCAAACCCCTTGCATATATGGCAGATTTTTCACTCAAGAAGAATATGATGAAGCAAAGCATGTAGGCGTTATTGATGTGGGTAGTGCTTTGCAAGTGTTTGGTAAAAAAGAAGTCGTGGGTGAATATGTTTATTGCACTTCAAATGATTTGACATTCTCAATAAAGATTGTTGGCGTTGTTGACATTATGTCTAGTATGAATATGGATACTGAAGATATGATGGAAACAATGACGGCATCAATGGGTGGAATGCCGATGATGAGCTGTATGATTGTTATGCCTGCTCCGGTGGCATCTATGATTAACGGCTCCACCCAACAGAGATATGAAATGATTAATGTTACTGCGGGTGACGAAGGTCAATTAGATGGTATCGGTACTGCTGCAATTAACTATATCCGTTCACTTCACGATAATTTTGATAAAGATTGTTACACAGTTACAAATATGGCAACATATATTGACTTGCTTGACACAGTTATCAATGTGTTTACAATCTTTATTGCAGCGGTTAGTGCAATTTCACTTGTGGTTGGTGGTATCGGTGTTATGAATATTATGCTGGTATCAATCACAGAGCGTACTCGTGAAATCGGCATCAGAAAAGCCTTGGGTGCTAAAACAGGAACAATTATGTTCCAGTTCTTAACAGAATCTATTATCCTTTGTCTGATAGGTGGTACTATAGGATTATTATTGGGTGTTGCCCTTGCAGCATTTGTGTCATATATTATGGCAGTGCCATTGGCAGTTGAACCATCAACAATTGCACTCGCGGTTGGTTTCTCATCTGCAATCGGTATAATCTTTGGTGTTTATCCTGCACGAAGAGCGGCAAAAATGCCACCAATCGAAGCACTTCGCAGAGATTAAACAAAATTGCAATTTTTCTTTCATAATTTACAGTGTATATGCATTTGTATATACACTGTTTTTTTATTCTCATTTTCTTTTGTAAAGTAAAACGCTTTACAAAAATGTCCATAAGTTATGCTTAAAAGCCTTGTATTATCAAAGTTTTAAACATTTTCAACAGAGTTTTCAACAATATCAAAGTTGAAATCAATGTTAAAAAAAGACCAAAGAAAAAGAGTATAGTTCATTTTTGACTGTATATTTTTGTGCTTTTTAGCCTAGATTTTGCAGGATTTTATTTAATTCCATCATTTTAGATGACCTTCGATTTCTTTCGTTATATGTCGAAAAGTTTTTAAAATATTTTTAATTTTTCTATTGCCATATTTTACCATTTATGGTAAAATATGGCAGAAATAAGAAATCGAAATGATTTTAGAATAAAACGGAGGGCTTTAAAATGAGCAACAATTTAAAGGTATTATTAACGGGTGAGGGAAGCGAGTTCGGCAAGAACTGCACAAATGTATTAAGAACTTATGGGTGTGATGTCATCCTTGTTCCAAAGGATGGCAAAGTGGTTCTTTCACGAATTGAAAGTGCAAGTGTTGATGTTGTGGTGATGGATGCATTTATGTCAAATTTAGATGCGTTGGGCGTAATTAATCAGTTAAACGAAAAAGAAACAAAACCACTTTTAATGGTAATGTCAAGTGCAGATAATCCAAGATTTGAACAAGAACTTTTATCAGCAGGGGCAGATTATTATTTCTTAAAACCTTTTGATACACAAATGCTCGCACAAAGAATAAATCAGCTCACAGGTTGGTCAAAGAGTCAGGGTGATGTTAGCAAATTGCAAGAAACCACCGATTTGCAGATGACCGTCAGCGAAATTATGCATCAGATAGGTGTCCCTGCGCATATAAAAGGGTATCAGTATCTTCGTGAAGCCATTGTGCTTTCAATAAATGACCGTGAAATGATGAGCTCAGTTACAAAAGTTTTATATCCAACAGTTGCTAAAATGTATTCAACAACATCTTCGAGAGTTGAACGCGCAATTCGCCATGCCATTGAAGTGGCTTGGGATAGGGGAGATGTAGATGTTTTGTCATCATATTTTGGATACACAATTCAAAATACCCGTGGCAAGCCAACAAACTCAGAGTTTATTGCAATGATAAGTGATAAGCTTAGACTACGATTGAAGATTTCTTGACAAATAAAACCAGAAGTGCTATCATATACATACTTTGTGAGGGAGTAGTCGGCACTTTTTAGTGCGGTAAGTCAACATACTGACCCATTGGTCTGGTTTACCTTAAATGACAAGACTCATGTATAGCATTATATTGCTGTACTGGGTCTTTTTTTATTGCTCAGTTATAGCAAAAATAAGTGAGGTTATAAATATGGCAGAGTTATTGCTGATTGCAACAGGACTTGCAATGGATGCTTTTGCAGTTTCCATTTGCAAAGGTCTTAATATGCGAAAACTTGATATTAAACAAATGGGGCTGATTGCACTCTTCTTTGGTGGGTTTCAGGCGGGAATGCCACTTATAGGTTGGTTTATAGGCTCTCAGTTTGCTCAATATGTTGCAAGTGTTGACCATTGGATTACATTTATTTTACTCGGCTTTATCGGTGGCAAAATGATAAAAGAATCCTTTGAAAAAGAAGAGGATTGCTGTTGCCAAGAGTCAAAACTTAATTTAAAAGAGTTAACCGCTCTTGCAATCGCAACAAGCATTGACGCTCTTGCAGTTGGCGTTACATTTGCATTTGAATATGAAAGAAATGAAGCAATTACAGTAATCGTTTTAACAGGTGTAATCACAGGGTTACTCTCTGCAATAGGCGTGTTTATTGGTCATAAATTCGGCGCTAAATATAAGAATAAAGCCGAGCTTACAGGTGGTTTGGTTCTTGTTCTTATGGGACTAAAATTCTTGCTTGAGGGATTAGAGATAATATGATAAAAACGTTGCTTTGGGATATTGACGGAACACTTCTTGATTTTGGCAAGTCAGAGGCATACGGAATTCGTAAATGCTTTGAAGTTTTCGGTCTTGGTGAGTGTACCGACGAAATGTTAAAACGCTATTCAGCAATAAACCGTAAATATTGGGGAATGCTTGAACAAGGTAAAATAACAAAACCACAAGTACTTACAGAAAGATTTGTTGAGTTTTTCAGTTCTGAAAACATTGATTTCAATGATATTGAGAAGTTCAATGATGAATATCAGATGCGACTTGGTGATAAATATTTCTTTTGTGATAACGGACTAGAAACTGTAACAGCACTTAAAGGTAAATATAAACAATATGCCGTAACAAATGGTACTTTTGTTGCTCAAAGCAGAAAACTTAACCAGTCAGGGCTTATTCACATTTTTGACAATGTATTTATCTCGGATGAAATCGGTTATGAAAAGCCAAGTATAGAATTTTTTAACATAGTGCAAGAGAAAATCGGTACATTCAATAAAAACGAAGTAATGATTATCGGTGATTCTCTCACAAGCGATATGAAATGTGGAAACAATGCAGATATTCTCTGTTGTTGGTATAACCCGTTAGGCTTGGAAAACAAATACGATATAAAAATCGATTATGAAATTAAAGATATTGCAGAAATACTTGAAATTCTCAAATAAACGAAACGAAAAAGGACTGTTGCACAATAAACAGTCTTTTTTTTGTGTAGTTTTACTTTGGATAAAGAACGGAATATGATTGTTTAATTTTTCAAAATATGTTAAAATATTATGAATATATTTTGAAAGGGAGAGTGAACAATGAGCGACATACTTAATAAAGTAAAAGATTTCGGTAACGAAATCAAAACTCATTGGAATACTCCGGCAGAAGGTAAATATGTTCCTTATAAAGAATATAAGGACGTTGTTATCGGTGTCGGCGCAAACTACACAGGTGCAAAAACACTTGAGTATATCGGCTTCTGGTCAAGCTGTTTCCTCATTATGCACCACTATAAGTTGCCTTATCTCACATTCTCAGTTATTGGGCTTTTGAATATGCCACTTGGCTATATCACAGCTCTTATCTGGTGGTATGTTTGTGACAACTTGGGCTTCTTGCCTAAAAAACAAGAAAGAAAAGTTTATTTAGTTTATGGTCTTATGATGGCATTTGGTATATCCACATTGTTATTTGACTATTCAAGACTGTTTGACCAATCAAGCTGGTTTATCACAACACTTAACAGCTTTGAAGGTATGAATGCTACGGCGTGCTTTAAAACCTTTGGTACTCATTTCCTTTATTCAGGTTGGGTTGGTGCTCGTAACATTTTCTGGCGTAAGAAACTTATTCCAAAATACGGCAGATATAAATATAGCCTTTACTGCGATGTTGTTCCAAAGTGTATAATGGTTATCCTTATCGGTTGGCTTCCTGTTTATAACATTGCTGATGTTTCAACTCGTGTTTGGGTTGCAAACCTTCTCTTTGCTACATACAACGTATTCGGTTTCGGTAATGTTCTTGAAGAATGTTCAAAGAGAATTAGCCCTAACCTTCAAGAAAGAATTCTTGTTCGTAGCTATCCTGTAAAACTTTCACACATCTTCAATTCAATCCTTGCAATTATCCTTCCTGCAATCGTTGGTATGCTTCGTCACGAATGGGCAGATATCAACTTCTACAGATGGGTTATCCCTGTAACATTCTGTATTTCAGCAGCTTTCACTATGGGACTTGCAGGCAGAATTAAAGAAAGAATTCCACAACCACCAATTGAAAAGAAAGTTCAGATTAAGTTCTGGGATGGTATGATGGGCGTTCTTAAAAATAAATATTTGCTCATCAATACGGTAGTTGGTCTTATCGACTCACTTGGTAACGGTATGTTGCCATTCGCAACAATCCTTTATTTCTATACATTCCGTCTCAGCGGTCTTCCATACTCATTGTTGGTAGCACTCATTTCATTTGCGGGTACTACACCTGATTTGTTATCTCCATACTTCTTAAAGAGATTCTCATATAAGCAGATTATGATTTTCTATCAGTTGAGCCGTGCAATCGGTAATGCTATTATTGCTGTTGCTATGTGGACTCTCGGTGATAATCTTGCCCTTTGCGGAACAATCTGCGTTGTTGTTCTTTTCTTTATGGAAATGACAAAAACAGTTCCTACAACAGCAGGTCACGATATGGGTGTTCGTATCGGTGACTATCAGATGTATCTCTCAGGTGAACGTCTTGAAAGCTTCGCAGGTATTTTCGGTTGGTTCACAGGACCTATCACATCATTCGTTGGTCTTATTATTCCAATCTTCTTGCTTAAATATGGCTTCAACAGTAACTGGGAAATTCTCTTCTTCGATGGTTCAAGAAGAAATATTGTTGTTGTACCAATCATCGTTGACGCAATCGGATTCTTCCTTATGACCATTCCATATCTCTTTTGGGATTATGACAACAGAAAACAGAACTTGGTTATGGAAGTTCTTAAACGCCGTGCAGAAGTTACAGAAAAGAAAGCCCAAGAAGAAGGCGTTTCTGTATCTGGTGGCTATAAAGGTTAATGGAGGTGAGTTGAATGAGTAAGAAAGAAAAGAAGCAAAACAAAGCTAATGGCTGGGGCACTGACGTTCAGTTAGATATTCCTGAAGACGAAATATGGACTTATCAGGTACCGGGTCTTGCAGCACCTCATGTCAACAAGCCTTACAAATACTACAACTTGAAAAAAGCAATATTTGTAATTGTTATTATTGTTGCAGTTTCTCTTTCAATGCTTTTCTCTGTTCTTGCATTGCAGAACGAAACATTTGAATATGAAGAATTAGAAAGTGGAATTCAGTTCTCAAAATTCAGTAATACAGGTTATCTCTATGAACTCGATATTGACTATGTTTCTGATATTGAGTATATTGCAGGTAACAATGACCCTGCAACAAACTTTAAGGTTGTAAAAGATACAACTAAACCAATCACATCTGTAAGACAGTTCACTCTCAACTGTGACGATAAGATTAAAACAATCAATATCGGCGCAAATGTCCTTGAAATAGACGGTAAAGCTTTCTATTCATGCTGGGCATTACAGAATATTGAAGTTGACGAAAACAACCCTAATTACTGCGATGTTGACGGTGTTCTTTATAATAAGGATAAAACAGAAATTCTCTGCTATCCTTGTAACCACGATGAATATCTTCGTCAAAAATATGGTTATGAGACAGAACCTTTCAGTGCTGATGTTACACCTGAATATGAAAAAGATATTCAGACTTATGTAGTACCATCATCTGTTAAAAAACTTGGCGAAATGTGTTTCAACTATGCAAACCTTAGATATATCTATCTTCCAGAAGGTCTTGAAACAATCGAAACACTTGCTGTTTTCAAACTTCATGAACGTCAGGATGAATGGAGCAATACACCATCACTTGCAAATATTTATACATATAAAGCAACTGATGTAGTGGACCCACATTTCACAGGTAGAGATGCTCTTGGTGAAGTTTATCTTTCACTCCCTGAAGGTCTTAAATTCATCGGTTCAGACGCATTCAGCTATAACCAGAATTTAGAATATGTTTATATACCATCAAGTGTAACTTATCTTGGACATCATGCATTCTGGGATACCTGCTATAAAGAAGATGATGTAATCAAGGGCGTTGGTGTAGTTAACCTTGCTCATAGTGAAGAAGAATTTAATACTATCACAGTAGGCGATGACTGGCTCCCTAAATATGACTATCTTCTCTTCAAAAAAGACGTTGATTTGAAATTCTCAGCACAAAGACAGGTAATGCCAACTGAATAAAAAATGAAAGAATCCCTTGCAGTAATTAACTGCAAGGGATTTTGTTATGAGCTATTTTGAAGATTTTTTCTCATTAGTTTTATTATTCTTGGACGATTGTACCGTTGAATAATTACGAAAATCATATCAAAAGCACCTGCAAGAATTGATGTACATATAAATACGGCAGGAACACCATATTTTATTGAGAAAAGAATAGGCACAAAACTTAAAAACACGATTATTTCGTGTACTAATTCAGCATTGCACATACCTACTGCAATATTGTGCAAAGATTTATCTTTCAAAGAAAATGCTCCTGGTGACCAAGATGGTACTTTTTCTTTCCAATCCTTGACTTTTAAAATTTTATAAAATCTTTTTTCAAATTTCTTTTGCTTAAACCACCAGTTGTTATAATCATATACTTTGTGAAAAATAGGATTAGTAACCATACCTACAACAAGTCTCATTATAAAATGATAAGAAAAGGTCATAAAAGTAATATAAAGAGTTTCTGCTATAACATTGTCTGTAAGTTTAAAAAGTGAATAAAACAAAGCAAAAAGTGAAACTGAAATCACAATGGAAGTATAAAGAAATTTTTTCATAATATCCTCCGCACAATTCTTTGATTTAAGTTTATCACAGTAAAAGTATTTAAGCAATAAAAAAAGGGGATTAAAATCCCCTTTTTCTATGTATTAAATTATAACTTCATTGCAACGTCCCAAGCGCCCCAGATAACTGTACGGAGATTTCCGACTTTTTGAGCGTCACCGATAACGTGAACGTGCTTACTCTTTTCTGCAATTGGAGCAGGTCTATAACCAACTGAAAGGATAACATTGTCAGCAGCAATATCAATTGTCTTGCCGTCTTTGTCCATAATTGTAACACCGTCATCACGGATTTCAATAGTCTTGCTTTCAAGATAAACAGGAACTTTGTTTGTCTTGAAGAAATCACGAAGATAGCTTGTGTTTGCAAGAGCAACACCAGGAGTTGTAATAAGGTCATCCTGCATTTCAACAATAACAGGCTTCTTGCCCTGAAGATAAAGCTCATAAGCAATTTCACAACCTGTGAGACCACCACCGATAACAACTACGTTGTCACCAACGAGTGAGTTATCAAGAAGAAAGTCAACTGCTTCAATAGCTTTTTCAGCGCCCTTAAGTGGAATCTTATTAGCAACTGCACCAGTAGCAACGATAACTTCGTCAGCACCAAGTGAAGCAATATCTTTAACTTCTGTATTCATATGAATTGTAATTGCATCATAACGTTGAATCTCACGGTTATACCATGCAATAAGGTCACGGTCTTTTTCTTTATATGATGGAGCAGCCGCTGCGATAAATACACCGCCGAGCTTATCGCTCTTTTCATAAAGGTCAACCTTGTGACCACGTTGTGCGCAAACCATAGCAGCTTCCATACCACCGATACCGCCACCGATAACAGCAATTTTCTTGCTCTTCTTCGCAGGTTCAATCTTGTATTTCTTTGACTGCATTGTCTTAGGGTTAAGAGCGCAACGAGAAAGTCCCATTGTATCAAGAAGGTCCTGTGTATTAGCGTGACCCTTTGAAGATGAGAAGTTGAAGCAACCTGCGTGACAGCAGATACAAGGCTTGATTTCTTCAATTCTATCTTCAATAATCTTTGTAATCCATTCAGGGTCTGTAAGGAACTGACGAGCTACACCAACACCGTCAATTTTGCCATCAGCAACAGCCTGTGCACCAACATCAGGTTCCATTCTACCTGCACAAACAACAGGAATATCAACGAATTTCTTGATGTGTGCAACTTCTTCAAGGTTACAGTTCTGTGGCATATACATTGGTGGGTGACACCAATACCAAGAGTCATATGTACCATTGTCAGCATTGAGCATATCGTAACCTGCATCCTGAAGATATTTAGCAGCCTTTTCAGACTCTTCCATATCACGGCCAACTTCTTTGTAATCTTCACCAGGCATTGCACCTTCGCAGAAGCCCTTCATCTTTGATACTGCAGAATAACGAAGTGAAACAGGGTAGTCGTTACCGCAAGCTTCTTTAATAGCTTTAACAACTTCAACTGCAAAACGATATCTGTTTTCAAAGTTTCCACCGTATTCATCAGTACGCTTGTTGAAGAATTCAATAGCAAACTGGTCAAGAAGGTAACCTTCGTGAACAGCGTGAACTTCAACACCATCAACACCTGCGTCACGGCAAAGCTTTGCAGTTTTTGCAAATGCTTCAATGATTTCGTGAATCTGTTCTTTAGTCATTTCAGGACAAATAATATCATGAGCCCAACGAGATGGTTGTGGGCTAGGTGAAGCTAATTCATGAGATGTATCAAGAATTGGTTTAACAAGTGCACGAGTGAACTTGTTTTTGTGAAGTGGAGCTACAAGCTCTGTGATAGCCCAGCTTCTACCCATACCAGCTGTAAGCTGAATAAAGAGCTTTGCGCCTGTCTTATGGATTTCGTCCATAAATTCTTTAAGTTCATCAAACATCTTTGGATTTTGCCAAAGCCATTTGCCCCAGAATGTATCACGAAGTGGTGCGATACCAGGGATGATAAGGCCGACATTGTTATTAGCTCTTTCAATGAAAAGTTTTGCAGCTTCCTTGTCAAAGTGACAACCGCCAAGTTCAAACCAACCGAAAAGTGATGTACCACCCATAGGGCACATAACTATTCTGTTTTTAATCTCAACGTTACCAATTTTCCAAGGAGTAAATAATGCCTCATACTTCTGGTCCATTAAAAACACATCCTTTTTGTGCATATTTTCTTACATTAATAAGTATATAAAATTAGTCAAATTATGTCAAGAAATTAACAAAGATATTTAAAAATATTTGTTGACATTTTGACACATTTTGTATAAAATATAACATAAAAGTTGACAAAACGACACATTTTTAAAAATTAAAGCAAAGGCAATGTTTTATGAAATATCAGATTTTTAAACATCAAATTACAATCGAAAATAAGATAATTGAAACTTATGGAATTAATATTTATGAGAATAAAGTTCTTGTTGATAAATTATATGATATTTCAACAGATTATAAAGCTTTATCGCATTTAGTTGACTCATTAAATAAAGATAGAATAGCCTTGATTCATTTTGATTCAATGCTCGAAGATTTCTATCTTGATAATGTTTAGTATTTCGTTGCTTTTAATAAAGAATTATGCTATTATCATAAATACAAATCTAAACATTGAGTTGGTGTATATGTATAATTTTTTTGTTAATGGCGATAACCGAAAAGGCGAGTGCTATTATATAACGGGCACAGATTTTAATCATATCAAAAATGTGTTGAGAATGCACATTGGTGACACATTTTTAGTCAGTGATAATGGTGTCAGTAATCTTTGCGAAATAGAAAACTTTGACAATGAATCTGTAATTGCAAAAATTATCGAAGAAAACTATCAGGATACAGAATTACCAATTAAAATATATCTTTTTCAAGGACTTCCTAAAAGTGATAAAATGGAGTTGATTATCCAAAAATGTGTTGAATTGGGCGTTCATAAAATTATCCCCGTTGAAATGAGCCGTTCAGTAGTTAAAATTGACGATAAGAAAAAGAAATCAAAGGTTGCTCGTTGGCAAGCAATTTCAGAGAGTGCCGCAAAGCAGAGCAAAAGAACAATAATTCCCGAAATTAGCGATATTCTTACATATAAACAAGCATTATCATTTGCAAAAGACCTTGACTTGATTTTAGTGCCATATGAAAGCAAAAACGGAATGCTTGATACAACTAACGCATTAAAAGAAATCAAACAAGGAATGTCAGTAGGTATTTTTATCGGTCCAGAAGGTGGATTTGACGAAAAAGAGATTGAAAATGCCAAAGAAATTGATAGCAAAATCATATCTCTCGGCAAAAGAATTTTGCGCACCGAAACTGCCGCAATAACAACAACTTCAATGTGTATGCTTTATGCAGAAATGAGTTTATAAAATGAAACAATTACCTATTGAATTTGAAAACAGAATGAAAACTCTTTTAGGTGACGAATATGAAGACTTTATAAAAGCCTTTGATGAGCCACCTGTAAGAGCATTTCGCGTTAATACCGACAAAATCTCACTTGAAGATTTTCTTAGAATTAATCCATTTCCTATAAAAAAAATCCCCTATGTAGAAAATGGTTTCTATTTTGATTATGACGGAATCGGCAATCACCCTTATCACCACGCAGGTATGATTTATATCCAAGAACCTGCTGCAATGGTACCCGTTGAAAGCGTTGATATAGGAAGTAACTGGAAAGTTCTTGATATGTGTGCAGCACCGGGTGGAAAAAGCAGTCAGATTAAGAATAAGTTAGGCAAAAAAGGTGTACTCGTGTCAAATGAGATTGTTCCGTCCCGATGCAAAATCTTAACAGGCAATACTGAGAGAATGGGATTTCAAAATGTTGTCACAACCTGTGCAAGCCCACAGAAACTTCTCAAAATGTTTCCTGAACAATATTTCAATATGATTATGGTCGATGCTCCTTGTTCAGGTGAGGGGATGTTCAGAAAAGAAGAAATCGCAATAGACGAGTGGTCACCTGAAAATGTGAAAATGTGTGCCGAGCGTCAAGCTGAAATCCTTGACTGTGCGGCAAAATTGGTCAAGGTGGGTGGATATATAGTTTATTCAACTTGTACTTTCTCTCTTGAAGAAAATGAAATGACAGTTGACGCTTTCTTGCAAAGACACTCAGGCTTTGAACTTGTTCCTGTAACAGACAGAGTGCATGAAAATACAGTTGACGGAATACATTTTGACGGTTGTAAATGTGAGAACATCCATTATTCAAGGCGTTGTTATTATCACAAAACAAAAGGTGAGGGGCAATTCGTTGCAGTAATGCGTCTTACAGATTCAAACATTGATTCAGAGCATTTCTTCGTACCATTTGGCAAAGAAAAACTTGATAAAACATTGGTTGATTTTCTTGACGACACCCTTATTACATACAATAAAGACCATGTGCAGACTTATAACGGCAATCCTGTTTATTTCACACCTGATTTCCCTGTGCCAAGGGGTATTGCTTTTACTTGTGGTGTCACAATAGGGGAGATAAGAAAAAATTATGTGGTGCCACATCACCAATTCTTTATGGCAATGGGTAAGGACTTCAAGAGAAAAATCAATCTTACTGCAGATAGTGACGAAATCAAAAAATATCTTCACGGTGAAGAATTCCAGACAGATTGTATTAATGGCTGGGCAGTAGTTATGGTTGACGGTTGCACAGTTGGTGGTGTAAAAGTATCAAACGGCAGAGCAAAGAATCACTATCCAAAGGGTTTACGAACTAAATAAATATTTTTTAAAAGCACTTGTAATCAGCAAGTGCTTATCTTTTTAATAATAAGAAAATGGGATTTTATTGAAAAAATAAAACATTTATGGTATTCTAAAAAGTAAGTTGAAGGGAGTGTTGCTTTGTGGCAAAAGTAAAATCTAAAAAGGTGAAAAAAATTTTGTTGATAATTATTGCTGTTGTTATGATTATTTCAGTTATAATTGCAGTTGCTAATTTTTTATCACTTCAGAATCTTTTAGAAAAAGGTAATTCATATAATAAGGTTGAAATCGAAAACCAACTTGTTCCCGAGAAAGATGAAAACGGATATTGGTATTTCACAACTGATGGTGATTTTAAGATAATGCATATAACTGATATTCATATCGGTGGTGGCTTCCTTTCAAAAACTATCGATGAAAAAGCACTTAATGCAGTGGCAACTATGGTGACAAAAGAAAAGCCCGACCTTGTTATTGCAACAGGTGATATTTCTTTCCCTGTGCCTTATACTGCGGGTACATTCAATAATTATAGTGGCGCAAAGGCTTTTGCAAATCTTATGGAAAGTCTTGGTGTTTATTGGGATGTAACCTTTGGCAACCATGATGCCGAAGCATATTCATATTTTGACCGAGAAGCAGTTGCAGAGTTCTATGAAAATGAAGAATATAAATATTGCTTATTCCAGTCAGGTCCAGAAGATGTTGACGGTTACGGAAACCATATTATTGAGGTTAAAAACTCAGAAGGAATTATCACTCAGGCTATGGTTTTAATTGACTCTCAAGCTTATGTTAAAGATAACATCATTGAAAGCATCAAGGGTACTTATGATAACATTCACCCTAATCAAGTTGAGTGGTATGAGTCAGAAATCAAGAGAATGAATGCTGCAAATGAAAAAATCAATCAAGATACAACACCTGTTAAATCTCTTGCATTTTTCCATATACCACTTGTAGAAATGGATGATGCTTGGAATGAATTCCGTGAAAACGGATATAAAGATACAGATAATTTTAAATATTCTGAAGGCATAATCGCAGAAACAGGTAGACAAGTTTGTTGTGGTTATGGTGAGGATGACCTTTTTGAAAAAATGCTTGAATTAGGTTCGACAAAGGCAATGTTTAATGGTCACGACCATGTTAATAATACCACTTTTGAATATAAGGGCATTATTTTCAGTTATGGTTATAGCATTGACTATTTCGCATATTCAGGTATTGATAAGCTTGGCTCACAAAGAGGTTGTTCAATGATTACTTGCAAACCTGACAGCACATTTACTATTGATAAATACAATTATTATTCAGATAGATATGATATTGAAGGTTTTACTCGTGAAGAAGTTACAATGCAGTTTGAAGATGTAACATATCAAGTGTTGCCAGAATAAATCGTAAGCAAAGGAAATGAGAAGGTATGGTTAAAGAAAAATTAAGCAAAAAAAATTGGTTTATAATCATCCTGTTCTGCTTTATGGGTGGTATAGCATGGAATACTGAGAATATGTATTTCAACACCTTTATTACAAATGAAATATATGCTGATGTGTCTCAATCCGCTATTCTCGGCTCAATGGAAGCAACAACTGCAGTTGCCCGAATGGTAGCACTCTCTGCTATTGCAGCAGTTGTTACTACATTTATTATGGGTGCACTTAGCGACAGACTTAAAAATCGTAAGATGTTTATTTCTGTTGGATATATCCTTTGGGGTATTGTTACTGCGATGTTTGGCTTTATTACAAAAGAAAATGTGGCAAATCTCTTCAATCTTACTGATGAAGCAAGAATTCTTGGCACAACAGTATGGTGTATTATCCTTATGGATATTATAATGACCTTTATGGGCTCAACAAGTAATGACGCTGCATTTCAGGCGTGGATGACGGATATTACTGTGCCAAAACAACGACCTATTCTTGAAACAGTTTTATCGGTTGTTGGTACAGTATCTTCATTTGCAGTAACAGGTGTAGGTAGCTTTGCTCAGGCAGGCACTATTACATATAAGGCTTTTTTTATAGGTCTTGGTGCTGTAGTTACTGTATGTGGTGTTGCTGGATTATTCCTTATTAAAGACCCACCACGCACTTTGGAAAAAGAAGCTTCAAATAACTATTGGTCCGACCTTGTTTATGGTTTTAGACCGTCCGTTATAAAGGAAAATTCACGGCTCTATCTTTCTCTTGCATCATTTTGATTGCAATAGTTGCATTCCAAGTTTTTTACCCATATCTTCTCACATATGTCCAGTATGTAATTATTCCTGATAATGGTGGAATAGCTAATATGTTAAGACTTCCTGTAATAATTACAGCGGTGGTTGTCGTGGCTATTCTTCTCGCTTGTATTGTTACACTTCTCAAGCTCTCAACAAAGAAAAGAGGAATATGCCTTTTAATAGGTGTTGTTATGCTGACTCTAGGTTTCTTTATATTGTCAACAAGTACAAGTGTTTATGTAATCCTTGTGAGCTTATTACCTGTTGTGCTTGGTAATGCTCTTGTTAATATTCTTTTCAATGCTGCTGTTAAGGACTTTATTCCTGAAGGTAAAGCAGGTCGTTTTCAAGGCATTAGAATGATTTTTGTGGTGCTTATTCCTATGGTTATAGGCCCAGTTATTGGTGATATGGCTTGTCAAAGGGCTGCACAAACTATCATAAATGAAGTTGGTGCTTCTGTAATAGTTCCTGCAAAAAATATGTTCTTGTGGGCAGGTATAGTTTGCATATTTGGTATTATACCTCTTTATTTCTTGATGAAAAAAGGCGTTGACGCAGAAGAAGTAAAAGATACTGTAGAGGTAAATTGATATGAACAAATGGAATTTCTATACATCAAAAGAAATAAAACCACAGGGTTGGCTCAAGCGTCAACTTGAAATTCAAGCAGAAGGACTCAGCGGTAATCTTCACAAAATCTGGCCAGACATCCGCGATAGTGCGTGGATTGGTGGTGACCGTGAAGGTTGGGAAAGAGTACCATATTGGCTTGATGGGTTTATTCCACTTGCATATCTTCTTGAAAATGAAGAAATGATTGCAACTGTAAAAAAATATATTGATGCAATTGTTTCAGCTCAAGAAGACGACGGTTGGATTTGCCCTTGTGAAAAAGATAAAAGAGCAAAATATGACACTTGGGCAGTGCAACTTCTTTGTAAAGTGTTCAAAGTTTATTATGATTGCTCAGGTGATGAAAGAATCCCACAAGTTATTTACAGAGTTCTCAAAAACTATTATGAACTTCTCAAAAGTGGTGAAATCAAGCTCTTTACTTGGGGTAAATACAGATGGTTTGAGTCTTTTATTTCACTTAATTTTTTATATGAAAAATACCACGAAGATTGGATTCGCGAACTTGCAAAAATCATTAAAGAACAAGGCTTTGACTATAATAAAACAACAGAAAATTGGAAGAAACCAAGTCACGCTTGGAAACTTAATACTCACATTGTAAATATGACAATGATGCTTAAAAGTGAAGCTGTTTCTCACGATTTGCTGGGCGAAGAATATACTGATAATGCTGAAAAACTTCGTGAAATTCTTGATAAATATAATGGTACTGCTTTTGAAGGCTTTACAGGTGATGAAGTGCTTTCAGGTCTTGACCCAACAAAGGGTACCGAATGCTGTGCAGTAGTGGAGCAAATGTATTCTTATGAAGAAATTTTTGCACATACAGGCGAAAATAAATGGGCAGAACGCCTTGAAGTAATTGCATTTAATGCTTTACCTGCAACACTCAGTGAAGATATGTGGACTCATCAATATGTTCAGCAAGTCAATCAGATAGCTTGTCAGAAAACAATGATTATGGCTCCGTGGAGCACAAACGGTCCTTATGCACACACATTCGGACTTGAACCAAATTTTGGTTGTTGCACAGCAAACTTTAATCAGGGTTGGCCTAAATTTGCACTTACTCCATTTATGCATAATGAAAACACAATAATCAATGCAGTTATGTTGCCATCTGTTTTGAAGGATAACGGTGTTATGATTAAGTTGGAAACTAACTATCCTTTTGAGAATAAGATGCACTATTCAATAGATAGTGATAAGGATTTTAGCTTTGTAATCCGTATTCCATCATTTGCTAAAAATCTTAAAGTTAATGGTGAAGATGCAGAAACAAAAGACCTTGAAATTGCTATTAAACAAGGCGAAACTGAAATCACAGTCGAATTTGAAGCAACACCATATTTTAAAAAGCGACCAAATGACCTTTGTGCTTTGCAGATGGGTTCATTGCTATTCTCTGTGCCTATTGCTTATGAAAAGGAAATGAGAGAATATACAAAAAAGGTGTTGAACGCAAATTCCCATATTGCGATTATCAGTTCATACCAAAAACACCTTGGAACTATGGCTATGCTGACGCGAATTTTGAAATGAAATTCAATGGGGTAGGAGATATTCCATTTTCACAGGAAAACCCACCAATAACCATAAAAGCGAATATGCAACAAATCAACAGGGGACTTAAATTCCCATACAGAAGCATTGCTAGAAAAACTCCTAAATCAAGAAATCCCATTTCTGACATTCAAAAAATCGAACTCTGCCCATACGGTTGCGCAAGACTTAGAATGACCGAAATACCAATTCTTAAAAAATAATCAAACGAACAAAACATCCCTGACAAAAAAATCGGGGATGTTTTTAAAATTTGTAAGGATATATTTGACAAAACACATTGACAAAAGATAAAAAGTGTGTATAATATAATAGTGCTTTGAAGCACAACAAATATAGGGGTATAGCTCAGTTGGTAGAGCAGCGGTCTCCAAAACCGCGTGCCGAGGGTT
>CALEJD010000018.1 GCA_937898195.1 uncultured Clostridia bacterium
AATATGCGGGTATGGTGGAATTGGCAGACACGCAAGATTTAGGATCTTGTGCCGAGAGGTGTACAGGTTCGACCCCTGCTACCCGCACCAAAACGCAACCTCTTGTTAAGGTTGCGTTTTTCTCATTTTATTGATATAATATTAAAAAAGGAGAAATAAATATGGATTTATTTATAACAATAATGATTGTAGCAACTTTTGTTGTAGTTCTTATCCCAATTATAAATCATAAAAAAGTAACAAATGGCATCATCAATTATGACAATAATATGAGAAAATATGTTTATAAAGTAAATCTTTCCAAAAAAGAAATAATTAAACTTCTTAACGAAACAAATGAATTTGATGAATTAAACTGCACTTTTAATCAGGATGAAACAATTATTAAATTTTCTAAAGTAGGTTCAAATATTAAATATTATTTTCATGTGTATGAACACGATGACTACTCGTTGTTAATGTTGGAACAGGCATCAAAATTTGGTAATTATCTACAATATAAACTTAATCCGTTTTTTGTGAATAAATTGAATGCAGAAATTGTACCATTTTCACTACACAAATTTTAAATTTGCATATATGAAAGGCTTATTCCTATGAAAAAAACTACTTCATTAGTATTTACCGGCGATATTGGTTTTGACCGATATATGTACGGTAAATGGGATGATGAAAATTTAATATCACAAGAAATTCTTCACTTTCTTCATAGTGCAGACCATGTTATAACTAATGTTGAAGGTCCTGTTGCAGTTGCAGAACAAAATACAACTCAAAGTGGTGTTCAGCAGTTATTACACACCATTGACCCGAAAGCTGTTAAAGTCCTTAAAAATATGAAATCAGATATATGGAATATTTGCAACAATCATATTATGGATGCAGGTGCTTATGGTATTGAAAGCACACTTAAAATTGCAAAAGAAAACAATGTACAGACAATCGGCGCTGGTATGAATATAGACGAGGCAAGAAAACCTGTTATTCTTAATGAAGCAGGCGGTATCGGTATGTTTGGTGTTGGTTATCAGCGAGCTTGTCGTAAGGCTGATGTTGATAAGCCGGGTTGTTACAGTTGGAGTGACCTTGACGAGATTCAGAAATCCATTGACGATATTAAAAAGACTTGTCGTTGGTGTATTGTTATAGCTCACGCAGGTGAAGAATTCACTCCACTCCCTTCCCCTTATACTCGTGAAAGATATCATAAATATTTAGAAATGGGTGCAGATATTGTTGTTGCACATCACCCACACGTACCAATGAATTATGAAACTGTTGGCGATAAAGTGATTTTCTATTCACTTGGTAATTTTATTTTTGATACTGATTATCAGCGTTCGCAGTTTAATACTGATATTGGATTGATTATTAAACTTAACTTTACAGAAAATGAGTTTGATTTTGAGCCTATGGGACTTAAAATTGTTCGTGGTGAAGAAAAAATAGTTAAAGATAAGTTACCACGTATATTTGTTGACGTGCAGGAAGACGAATATGAGCTTTTAGCACCGTTATCAGCAAAGATGCTCATTTCTGCTACAAAGCGTCAGATGACCTATTTAAAGCCCGAAGAATTTAAGGGCGCAAGTGAAGAAAAATGGAAAGAACATTTCGCAGAACCATTGAGAACAGGTAGAGTACCCGGTGAAACACTTGATTTTTATATTATATGTCCCCTTGCCGAAAAAGCCGAAGAAGGCAAATGGAAAGAAAGCAAATTAGAAGATGTTAAAAACTATATTTTAGAGCAAATGTAAATTTAAAAATAGAATTATTGATAGTGTCTGTACAGTAGTAAAACAGATTAATTAAACAGAAGGTGTAATGATGATTACAAGTCGTGAAATGTATGATATTGTGCGAAACCAACTAGCTATTGATTACAATTGTCTTCCTATGGATTTTGAAAGGAACGATATAATTTTCACAAAAGCTTTTAAAGACCTCGGCAGACGCGAAATGCCTTTCGGATATCCAAGATGTGAAATTATCACTATGGGCAAAAGTATGATTGTAAATGCAACAGACGATGTTTTACCTTTTCTAAAGAAAAATTTTTCAAAGAAAACAAAATGCGAAATTTTAAACTCTCCTTTTATTTATGGCGTTAATCCATATTATCTACCTAACATTGAAAATATCAACGGAATTACTATAAACAATAAATTTACTTACAAAATTATAGAACATGAACAAATATACGATTTCTATAAATTTGATAGCTTAAATAATGCACTACAATATAATAAAAACAGTTTAAGACCTGAAATTATAGGAATTGCTGCATTTGATAACAAATCTTTTGTCGGTATTTCCTGTGCAAGTAAAGATAGCGAAAAAATGTGGCAAATTGGTGTAGATATACTATCAGATTATAGAAATAATGGCATTGCTACCACAATCGTAAATATGCTTACAAGAGAAATATTAAATCGTGGGATTGTTCCTTATTACACAACCGACTCAAGCAATATTGCTTCTCAAAGAACAGCAATATCATCTGGCTACATTCCTGCTTGGTCTCATTGTTTTAGACATAGACTTAAAGGCGGAAAATTATCTTTTTTGAATCATATATTATATTAAAAGGCAGTTTGAGCTGCCTTTTTAACCGAGAATTAACTTTTTCAATATGCACAGGACTTAATGAATTATATCTGTAACTATCAAGTCGTCGCATATACGAGTCAACTGTATGTGCACAAACAATGATTTCACCATCCGTTTCAAATCCTGTTACAATAAGAGTGTGATAAAGTCTTTGTCCGTTACTTAAAAAGATTACATCACCAAGTTGAATTTCACCTATATTAGCATCTCTGCCAACTGGTCCTACACTTTCATTTGTAGTTAAAAATCTATACAAATATTCTACGCCCGACCAAGCTGGCGCACGATTATCAGGCGAAATATAATACCAACCATAATCACGGGTATAATTCATTACACCTGCACCTGCATAAATGCATTGTGATGCAAAATTTGTGCAATCCCCACCTATTTCGTGAAAGTCATAATACTGCGGATTTCTTGACAACGCCCACCTTTTAGCATATTCAACTGCATTATTTCTGTTATATTCAAAACTACGCATAAAAAATCACCCTATACAGTTTATGCACAGAGTGATTAATATGATTAATTCCAATAATCTGTTTTATGTGGTAAGTCGATATTCTTTGCCTTGAAAACTGGTTCAATGCCATCTTTACGCTGTTTTTCATAATCTTTTAATGCTCTGTAAGCATATTTACCAAGATAAAGAATAACAGGCATATTTATAACCGTCATTGCACCCATAGTAACGTCGGCAATGCCCCAAAGCAAGTCAGCACTAAGACCTGCACCAAGGAAAATAATAGCTGAAGCAACGATATAATAAACGCTCATAAATGCTTTGCTTGGCATTTTACCGAAAATATGGAAAATGCATTTATCAACATAGAAAAGGTTGCCGATAAGTGTTGTGAATGCAAACAAAATCATTGCAATAGTGATAAAAATCGGACCAAATGTACCAAGAGTAGTGCTTAATGCTGCCTGAACATAAGGTGCACCTGAAAGTTCCGCAGATGGCTCAACGCCAGAACTCATACACATAAATGCTGTTGCAGAACAAATAAGAATTGTATCAATAAATACTGATAATACTTGCACAAGACCTTGCTTTACAGGGTGATTAACTTCTGCTGATGCTGATGCATTTGGTGCAGAACCAACACCCGCTTCATTACTGAAAAGTCCACGCTTGATACCATACATTACACAAGAACCACTGAAACCGCCGAAAATTGCTTCAAAGTTAAATGCTTCACTAAAAATAGTTTTAAAAATATCGGGCAATAGTCCAATATTCATAAATACAATTACAAGTGCAACAATAATATAAGCAACGCCCATAAGTGGCACAAGTGTGCTTGTAACTTTAATTACGCGTTTGCCGCCACCAAAAAGGCAATAACCAACAACAACGGCAACAATCAAACCTATAATCCAAGGAGTAATTTCTGCATTATAGAAACTGTAGCCAGAAAATGTTGATTGCAAATTATAAGATGCAAGCATATTAAAGCCAAAGCCATAGGTAATAATAAGTAAAATTGAAAATATAATCGCTAAAGGTTTGCTGTGTAAAGCAGTTTCGATATAATATGCAGGTCCACCATAGCATCCGTCAGGACCTTTTCGCTTATAAATCTGTGCGAGTGTACTTTCAATAAATGCAGATGCGCTACCTACAATAGCGATAACCCACATCCAAAAAACAGAGCCAAAACCACCAAGGCAAAGTGCAGTTGAAACACCGATAATATTACCTGTACCTACACGAGATGCGGTTGAAACCATAAGCGCTTGGAATGATGAAACACCATTTTCTGGCTTTTCAAGAACAGCTCTAAATTGTTCTTTTAATAGTCTGAACTGAACACACTTAGTACGCAGAGTGAAATATAGTCCACCAAGTACAAGAATTATTATAAGAATGTAGCTGTATAACGCATCATTTACAGTATTGATTATTTGTTCGAACATAAAATACTCCTAAATTCACAATGCTAAAATTATATATTATACAGAGAAAATTGTCAAATAATTAAAATCAAGAAAAGTCTTGATTTTGAAGTTCCTATAATATATAATACTGTACTGTCGACACGGAGAGTTGTCCGAGATGGTTTAAGGAGCACGATTGGAAATCGTGTAAACTGCTAAAACGGTTTCGAGGGTTCGAATCCCTTGCTCTCCGCCAAAAAGTATGGAATGCACTCAAATGCATTCCATACTTTTTATAATTCAAACAAAAGGTGTTAACTATGAATACAACAATAACTCTTGATGATTTAAAAAAACTTTTTAGTAACAATGACATAAATAGTTATCATATTAGTGTATCAACTAATTTTATTGATAATTGTATTTGGTTTTTTGAATTTGATGAATACATTTCTTTCTTAAAAGAAAACAATGTAAAAAATGTTTTTCTAAATGAAGAATTTTATGAAAAAGATGATTACATAATAACAAATGAAATCGTTGAATGGGAAATGAGACATAAATCAGGCTTTTTACCGGAATTTATAGAAATAATAGAAAAATATAACAAAGAATTATTATCAGCCGATTTTAATATTCCACACCACATCTTTGCAATTTCTACAATAAATAATCTGAATTTTTTATTTATGTTTTCAAATGAAGATTACTATGAAAAAATGAATATTAAAGAACCAAAAGAAAAACTCAACGATATTTATGTAAAATTTTCAGCTGAAATTGAAAATAAAAAAACTTTTGAAACAGACGAAAAAGCTAAATTAGAAAAACAACTACTTGAATATTTAAGTAAAAATTCAGATTTTTTAATTTGTACCAATAAAGAAATGAGAAAAAGATTTCTCAAAGAGTTTATTCAAAAAAATCAAACAGGTAGTTTTGCATTATTGGTAAAATATTGGTCACCATATGGTACAGGTTCATATAATAAAGAAGCCTTAAATTACATTGAATATGCTTGGCGTATAATTAAAAGTAAATGATATAAAAAGAGCCTATCGATTGATAGGCTCTTATATTTTAGTTAATTATTCAACTGTAACTGTTCCGTCTTCGTAAACTGTGATTTTATCACCTGTTTTTACTGTGTTAAGGAACTCTTCGCCAAGACAGTCGACTGTTGGCATTGGAGTATCAGTCCAAACTGAACCGATAATTGCACCCGCTGCTGCAAGTGAGTCGATATGCTCTGAGAAAAGCATACAAGCAGGGCAACGTTCCATAACCTTTGCACAATAAAGAACAAGACCACCTGTTGTTGAACCGATTGTC
>CALEJD010000019.1 GCA_937898195.1 uncultured Clostridia bacterium
TACTTTTTGTGTTATAATATACAAAATATCTAAATAGCAAGAAGGTTGGTGCTGTTATGAATTTACTACACATGAAACATGCAGTCGAGGTAGCCAAGAGTGGTTCGCTGAATAAAGCGGCCGATAAGCTCCTTGTTGCAGCTCCAAATATAAGCCGTTCAATAAAAGAACTTGAATCAGACCTCGGAATTACAATATTTGAACGAGGTAAAAATGGTATGACTCTGACTCCTGAAGGAGAAGAGTTTATGAGCTTTGCGAATGAGATTCTCGGACAGATTGACAGGGTAGAGAGATACTATAAAGATGGTGCTCCGCACAAAAGAAAGTTTTCAATCTCTGTTCCTCGTGCTTGTTATATATCCGAAGCTTTTTCTCAGTTTACAAAGGAACTCGGAAAAGAGCCGTGTGAAATTTTCTATAAAGAAACAAACTCACAAAGAACCATACATAATATGGTTAATCACGATTATAAACTCGGTATTATACGATATGCAGAGAATTATGATAAATACTTCAAAGCGATGCTTGAAGAAAAAGGATTCGGATATGAAATTATAAGTGACTTTACTTATTCACTTATAATGAGTTCTCAAAATCCTCTTGCACAGCTTGATGAAATCAAATATGAAGATTTAAGAGAATATATTGAAATAGCCCATGCGGATCCATATGTTCCTTCAATGGCAACTTCAAAGGTTGTTAAAGAAGAGCTTCCAGATACAATGGACAGAAGAATCTTTATATTTGAAAGAGCAAGTCAGTTCGATTTGCTCCATGATAATTCTGAAACATTTATGTGGGTATCGCCGGCACCCAAAGCCCTTCTTGAAAGATATGATCTGGTGCAGAAAAAGTGTGTCGATAACAAGAGAGTATATAAGGATGTGCTGATATACAAAGAGGGGTATAAATTCTCTGAACTTGACAATCTTTTTATCACAAAATTGTGTGAATCAAGACGAAAATATCTATAAAATAAATTTTTTTTGCCTGACTTTTTAGGAAGTCAGGCTTTAATTTTTCCCATAAACAGGGCGTTTCGATATATGTATTATCGATATAGATAATACCGATTATCACAAAAAAGAATTCCCAAACTAAAAATAGAATGTTAAAATATTAACGAAGTCAGGAGATGGGAGGTATCAGTATGGAAAAGAACTCTGTTTCAAAAGCAACTCTTGGAAGGCTGCCATACTACTTGCAGCATCTAAGAACAGTGTTCAAAAACAATGATGAGTATATCTCTTCAACCTCAATAGCAAAAAGCCTGTCGCTTGGAGAAGTTCAGGTCCGAAAAGATTTGAACGCAGTAAGCGGAGCAGGAAAGCCAAAGGTTGGATATGAAGTAAAAGAACTCATCAAAAGCATTGAAACAACTCTGGGTTATGACAATCATACAAACGCGGTTCTGGTCGGAGCCGGTCAGCTTGGTAAAGCACTTCTGAATTATGAAGGATTTGAAGAGTTTGGAGTAACGATTAAAGCGGCATTCGATATCAAGGTGCCAAAGCAATCATCCCGAAAGAATTCAAAACAGATACTTCCGATGGAAGAATTCAAAGATTACTGCAAAAACAATAATATAAAAATTGGAATCATTGCAGTAAACAAAAACGCATCACAAGAGATATGTAATTTAATGATAGAAAATGGAATCAACGCAATTTGGAATTTCTCACCAAATCAATTAACGGTTCCTGAGGGTGTACTTGTAAAACAGGAAAACCTTGCTCTGTCACTTGCACATCTAAATAATCAATTAGCTAATAAAAATTAGGAGGATAAATCATGGAAAACAAAACTTACGAAATCGTAGACAGCGTTGAAAAGCTTGAAGAAGCTATTGCACGCATTAAGGAAGCACAGAAAGTTTTTGCTACCTACACACAGGAACAGGTTGACAAAATTTTCCTTGCAGCTGCTTCTGCGGCAAACAAAGCAAGAATTTCACTTGCTAAAATGGCAGTAGAAGAAACAGGTATGGGTGTTGTTGAAGATAAGGTCATCAAGAACAACTACGCAGCTGAATATATTTATAACGCATACAAGGAAACAAAAACTTGCGGTGTTATTGAAGAAGACAAAGCATTCGGTATCAAAAAGGTTGCAGAACCAATTGGTGTTATTGCTGCGGTTATTCCTACAACTAACCCAACTTCAACAGCAATATTCAAGTGCTTACTTGCTCTTAAAACTCGTAATGCAATCATCATTTCTCCTCACCCAAGAGCAAAGAATTCAACTATCGCAGCAGCTAAGCTTGTTCTTGAAGCAGCAGTAGCAGCTGGTGCTCCGGAAGGAATTATTGACTGGATTGATGTTCCATCTCTTGAAATGACAAACACAGTAATGAAAGAAGCTGACATTATTCTTGCAACCGGTGGCCCCGGAATGGTTAAGGCTGCTTATTCAAGTGGTAAGCCTGCTCTTGGTGTTGGTGCCGGTAACACTCCTGCAATTATTGATGACAGTGCAGATATTCTTCTTGCAGTTAACTCAATTATTCACTCAAAGACATTCGATAACGGTATGATTTGTGCTTCTGAACAGTCCGTTATCGTTCTTGAAAGCATTTATGATGCAGTTAAGACTGAATTTGCAACAAGAGGTTGTTACTTCCTTGACCCTACTGAAACAGAAAAAGTAAGAAAGACAATCATCATCAACGGTGCTCTTAATGCAAAAATCGTTGGTCAGCCTGCTGCAAAGATTGCAGAACTTGCAGGTGTAACAGTACCGGCAGGTACAAAAATTCTTATCGGCGAAGTTGAAAGTGTTGACATTAGCGAAGAATTTGCACACGAAAAACTTTCTCCTGTTCTTGCTATGTATAAAGCAACTGATTTTGAAGATGCTCTTTCAAAAGCAGAACATCTTGTTGCAGACGGTGGTTACGGTCATACATCTTCAGTTTACCTTAACGAAGTTACAGAGACAGAAAAGCTCAACGCTTTTGCAGCGAGAATGAAGACTTGCCGTATTCTTGTTAATACACCTTCATCACACGGTGGTATCGGTGACCTTTACAACTTCAAACTTGCTCCATCACTTACACTTGGTTGTGGTTCATGGGGTGGCAACTCAGTATCAGAAAACGTTGGTGTTAAACACCTTATCAATATTAAAACAGTAGCAGAAAGAAGGGAAAATATGCTCTGGTTCCGCGCACCTGAAAAGGTATACATTAAGAAAGGATGCTTACCTGTTGCTCTTGATGAGCTTCGTACTGTTCGTGGTTCTAAGAAAGCATTTATCGTAACAGATACATTCCTTTATGAAAACGGCTATACAAAGCCAATTACAGATAAACTTGACGAAATGGGTATTGCTCATACAACATTCTTCAATGTTCAGCCAGACCCAACACTTGGCAATGCTAAAGAAGGTGCTGCACAGATGGCAGCATTCAAGCCGGATACAATCATCGCACTCGGTGGTGGTTCTGCAATGGACGCAGCAAAGATTATGTGGGTTATGTATGAACATCCAGATGCAGACTTTATGGATATGGCAATGAGATTTATTGATATCCGTAAACGTGTATACACATTCCCTAAGATGGGTGAAAAAGCATACTTCATTGCTGTTCCTACATCAGCAGGTACAGGTTCAGAAGTTACTCCTTTCGCAGTTATCACAGATGAAGCAACAGGTGTTAAATATCCTCTTGCTGACTATGAACTTCTTCCTAATATGGCAATCATTGATACTGATTTCCATATGTCTGCTCCTAAGGGACTTACAGCTGCATCAGGTATTGACGCTGTAACTCACGCAGTTGAAGCTTATGCTGCAATGCTTGCAACAGATTATACAGATGGTCTTGCACTTCAGGCACTCAAAAACATCTTCAAATATCTTCCTCGTGCATACGACAACGGTCAGACAGACGTTGAAGCAAGAGAAAAAATGGCAAACGCAGCTACAATGGCAGGTATGGCTTTCGCAAACGCATTCCTTGGTGTTTGTCACTCAATGGCTCATAAACTCGGTGCTTTCCACCACCTTCCACACGGTGTAGCAAACGCTCTTATGATTGAAGAAGTGCTTCGCTTCAATGCTTCAGAAGCACCTGCAAAGATGGGTACATTCTCACAGTATGACCATCCACACACACTTGCTCGTTATGCAGAAATCGCTGATTACCTTGGACTTGGCGGTACATCTAACGAAGAAAAACTTGAAAATCTCATTAAAGCGATTAACGACCTTAAAGCAAGAGTTGGTATCAAGGAAACAATTAAAGATTATAATATTGACGAAAAAGTGTTCCTTGACAACCTTGATGAAATGGTTGAGCAGGCATTTGACGACCAGTGCACAGGTGCTAACCCAAGATATCCTCTTATGAGTGAAATTAAGCAGATGTATCTTAATGCTTACTATGGTAAACACTTCGTTGAAGAGCCAAAGCCAACAGCAGCTCACATCGAAGAAGGCGCAAAAGTTGACGAAGTTAAAGTAACATACCGTAAAGGGAAAAAGGCATAATTAAGGAGGAAATCGAAATGAAACTTGATAGAGTAATAGCAGTAAGAAATAACAAAACTATCTACCGTGATGGTGATAAATGCGTTAAGGTTTTTAACGAGGATTATTCAAAGGCAGATGTTCTTAATGAGGCACTTAATCAGGCTCGTATTGAAGAAACAGGACTTAATATTCCTAAAGTTCTTGAAGTAACAATGATTGAGGGTAAATGGGCTATCGTTTCTGAATACATTAAGGGCAAGACACTTCAGCAACTTATGGATGAAGATGTTGAAAAGAAAAACGAATACATCGAACTTCTTGTTGATATTCAGCTCGGTATCCATTCAAAGGAATGTGCACTCCTTAATAAACTCAAGGATAAAATGAACAGAAAAATCAGTATTAGCGAACTTGATGCAACAACACGTTATGACCTTCATACACGTCTTGAAGGTATGCCAAAGCATAAGAAAGTTTGTCATGGCGACTTTAACCCATCAAATATCATTATTACAGAAGATGGCACTCCATATATTATTGACTGGTCACACGCTACTCAGGGTAACGCTTCAGCAGATGCTGCAAGAACATACCTTCTCTTCTGGCTCAATGGCGATATTGAAGGTGCAAAGACATATCTTGATATATTCTGCACAAAGAGCAACACAGCAAAACAATATGTTCAGAAGTGGATGCCAATTGTTGCTGCTTCACAGTCGGTTAAGGGTAATGAAAAAGAAAGAGAATTCCTTCTTTCTTGGGTTGATGTTGTAGATTACGAATAAGGAGAAAAGTAATAATGAAAATTACAGTATGTATTGGTAGTTCATGTCATATCAAAGGCTCACGTCAAGTAGTAGAACAACTTCAGTATCTTATCAGCGAAAACAAGCTTGGTGATAAGATTGAGTTGGGTGGCACATTCTGTATGGGTAAATGTCAGCAAGGTGTTTGTGTTACTGTAGATGATAACTTCTTTTCAGTAACACCTGACACAGTTGACGAATTCTTTAACAAAGAAGTATTAGCAAAGGTAAAATAAATTATGATTATTCAGGTTTGTGTTGGTAGCTCATGCCACTTGAAAGGTTCTCCTGAAATAGTAGAGCTTCTTCAAAAAGCCGTTGAACAAAATCATTTAGAAGATGAAATTACACTTGCCGGTAGCTTTTGCATCGGCAAGTGTAATCGTGTAGGTGTTACTATTCAGATAGATGATGATGTTCATACGGGCATTACAAAAGAGAACTTTAAAGAATTTTTTCAGGAAAATGTCCTAAGCAAATTTTAAACGAAAGGGAGTAGCAGTAAATGGCTAATTGTTTGACACTTAAAAAATCAAACTGTAAAAACTGCTATAAATGTATACGTCACTGCCCTGTAAAAGCAATCCGTTTTTCAGGCAATCAGGCGCATATTATCGGTAACGAGTGTATTCTTTGTGGTCAGTGCTTTGTTGTTTGTCCACAGGATGCAAAGGAAATCGTTAACGAAGTGGAAAAGGTAAAAGTATTCCTTCAGAGTGGTGAACCTGTTGTTGTAAGTATTGCACCGTCATTTATTGCGAACTATGATGGTGCTGGTATTAACTCAATGCGTACAGCACTTAAAAAGCTTGGCTTTTATGATGTTGAGGAAACTGCAATCGGTGCAACAATCGTAAAAAACGAATATGAGAGAATGTTAGAGGAAGAAGACCGAGATGTGATTATTTCCTCCTGTTGTCATTCAATCAACTTGCTTATTCAGAAACATTATCCGTCAGCATTAGAATATCTTGCGGATGTTATGTCACCAATGCAGGCTCACTGTCAGGATATTAAAAAGAGAATTCCAAATGCTAAGACTGTCTTTGTAGGCCCATGTGTTGCTAAAAAGGATGAAGCCCAGTATTATGACGGTATTGTCGATGCTGTTTTAACCTTTGAAGAGCTTTCAGAGTGGCTTAAAGAAGATAATATTGAAATTGAAAACACTCAGGATAAAAACGATTACAGTCGTGCACGTTTCTTCCCGACAACGGGTGGCATACTTAAAACTATGAGTGAAGTTAAAGGCTATACTTATGTTGCAATTGATGGTGTTGAAAACTGTATTCAGGTCTTAAAAGACCTTGAAAAAGGCAAAATACATAAGTGCTTTATAGAAATGTCTGCTTGTGTAGGTAGCTGTGTCGGTGGTCCTGTTATTGAAAAATATCATCATACCTCAAATATCAAGGACTATATTGAGGTTGCAAATTACGCAGGTAAAAAGGACTTTGATGTGGCTCAACCAAAAACTATCGAGCTTAAAAAGACCTTTTCCTATATTGAACAGAGAAACACAAAACCATCTGAAATTGAAATAAACAACATTCTTCGTCAGATGGGCAAATTCAAGCCATCACAGGAACTTAACTGTGGTTCTTGTGGATATAATACTTGTCGTGAAAAGGCTATCGCAATTATTCAGGGTAAGGCTGAAATTTCAATGTGTCTTCCATTTCTTAAGGATAAAGCGGAAAGCTTTTCTGACACTATTGTTAACAATTCACCAAATGGTCTTATTGTTCTTAATGAACAGCTTGAGGTTCAGCAAATTAATGATGCTGCAAGAAGAATGATGAATATCCGTTCAGCTTCTGATGTTTTGGGTGACCAGGTAATCCGTATTCTTGACCCTATAATATTTATGAATGTTATGAGTAGCGGCAAAGAAGTCCGTGACGAGCGAGTTTACCTTGCTGAGTATAAGCGCTATGTTGAGCAGACAGTTGTTCACGATAAAGATTCACATCTTTTAATCAGTATTATGCGTGATGTTACTGATGAAGAAAAAGAACGTGAAAAGAAAGAGGATATCAGTCGTCAGACTATTGAGGTTGCTGACAAGGTTGTAGATAAGCAAATGAGAATTGTTCAAGAAATTGCATCACTTCTTGGTGAAACAGCAGCTGAAACAAAAATTGCTCTTGCAAAGCTTAAGGAGTCAATTACCAATGAATGATTTGTGTGCTGATATCGGATATAAAAGTATAAATCATCACGGTGAGGAGCTTTGTGGTGACCACGTTGATATAGTTGAGCCAAGTGACGATTCTACGGTTATTGTGTTATCAGACGGACTTGGTAGTGGTGTAAAAGCAAGTATTCTTTCTACGCTTACATCAAAAATTATTTCAACAATGCTTGCTGAAGGCTTGTCCCTTGAAGAATGTGTTGAGACTATTGCTGCAACTTTACCTGTTTGTTCAGTCAGAGGTGTTGCATATTCAACATTTACAATTATTCATCTTAAAAATAATCACACTGCTGAGCTTATTCAATATGATAATCCTCACGTTATTATTATCCGTGATGAACAAAATTGGGATTACCCAAAAACTGAAATGAATATTGGTGGTAAAAAGATATTCAAATCAGTTATCAAATTACAAGAAAATGATATTTTCGTTGCTATGAGTGATGGTTGTCCTCACGCCGGAATTGGTATGTCATATAATTTCGGTTGGAAAAGAGAAGACATTATTGAGTTTGTTGAAACTCTTGCACCGGCAGGTTATACTGCTAAAACTCTTTCGACAATGCTTGTTGATGAGTGTGATAAGCTTTATGGTCATAAGCCTGGTGACGATGCAACTGCTTGTGTAGTTCGTATCAGAAAACGAGTTCCGATGAATATGCTCTTTGGACCTCCGTCAAATCGTGATGATGCTGATAGAATGATGTCACTTTTCTTCTCAAAAGAAGGTAAACACATCATTTGTGGCGGGACAACATCTTCAATTGCTGCTAAGTTTTTACGAAAACCGCTCAAAGCATCGCTTAATTTTGAGCAGAGCGATGTTCCTCCTATTGCAGAATTAGAAGGTGTTGACCTGGTCACAGAAGGTGTTATCACTGTCAATAAAGTCGTTGAGTATGCTGAGGACTACCTTGGCGAAAACAAGCATTATGAGCATTGGAGTTTCAAAAAAGACGGTGCTTCTCTTATCTGCCGTCTGTTGTTTGAAGAAGCTACTGACATCAATTTCTATGTTGGTCGTGCAATTAACCCTGCTCATCAGAATCCTGATTTGCCTATAAATTTCAATATTAAAATGAATCTTGTTGAGGAGCTTTCAAAGTCTCTCAAGAAGATGGGCAAAAGAATAAAAGTAAGTTATTTCTAAGGAGATGACAGTATGAGAAAATTTGATACAAAAGTACAGTACCTTAAATATAAAGTTTTGCGTGAAGTTGCAAAGCACAGCTGGAATGACACTCTTATTGAAAATCTTTGGAATATTCCAAAAACAATTTCTCCGGGTAAAGAGCCAACTATGAGATGTTGCGTTTATAAAGAACGAGCAATTCTTGGTGAACGTGTAAAACTTGCAATGGGTGGAGATAAAGAAAATCCTAATGTGATTGAAGTTATCGATATCGCTTGTGATGAATGCCCTGCAGCAGGATATGAAGTAACAGATTCTTGCCGTGGTTGCCTTGCTCACAGATGTGAAGATGTTTGTAAGCGTGGTGCGATTTCTTTTGACCATAATCATGTGGCACATATTGATAAAACGAAATGTGTTGAGTGTGGTCAGTGTGCAAAGGTTTGCCCATTCTTTGCAATTGTAAATCGCAAACGTCCTTGTCAGAATGCTTGTAAGGTTAAAGCAATTAAAATAAACGAAGATAATGCTGCTTCAATCGACAATAATAAGTGTATTCAGTGTGGTGCTTGTGTATATCAGTGTCCGTTCGGTGCAATCAGCGACAAATCATATATTCTTAATGTTATTGATATTCTTAAAAAGAGTCAGAATAATGAAAAGTATAAGGTTTATGCAGTTGTTGCTCCTTCAATTTCCAGCCAGTTTACTTATGCGAAGCTGGGTCAGGTAATCAGCGGACTTAAAGAACTTGGCTTTTATACTGTTGTTGAAGCAGCTCTTGGTGCTGATATGGTTGCAATGGAAGAATCAAAGGAACTCAGCGAAAAAGAATTCTTAACAAGCTCATGTTGTCCTGCTTTTGTGCAATATATAAAATCTTCATTCCCAACACTTTTACCTAATGTTTCACATAATTTGTCACCAATGGCAATGCTTGCAAAGTACATAAAGGAAACCAGTGAAAATGCAAAGGTTGTGTTCATAGGACCTTGTACAGCTAAAAAAGCAGAAGCGCAACTTGATTCTGTTAAGCCCTATGTAGATGCAGTGCTTACCTTTGAAGAATTACAAGCTCTCTTTGACAGTAAAGACATTGACATTACAACTCTCGAAGAAGATGTACTTGATAACGCATCATATTTCGGCAGAATTTTTGCCCGTTCAGGCGGTCTTTCAGATGCAGTTAAACAAGCACTCGATGAACAGAAGATTGATTTCACAGTAAAACCCGCTGTTTGTGATGGCATTGAAGCTTGTAAGGTAGCACTTCTTAAAAAAAGTAAGAATATTCTTGATGCAAACTTCATTGAAGGTATGGCTTGTGTCGGTGGTTGTATCGGTGGTGCAGGATGCCTCACACACGGTGAAAAGAATAAAGCTCAAGTAGATGATTACGGCAGAGAAGCCCTTGAAAAAACAATTTCAGATGCGGTGGCAATAATTAAATAATTCTCCCGATTAACATTTCTTTGTATTTGATTATTCCATGTGCAAAGTTGTACTTTAATGTAATTTGAATATAAATAGAGGACATTGAAACCAATGTCCTCTAAA